>JAGGXE010000054.1 GCA_021163225.1 Candidatus Micrarchaeota archaeon
ACGGGATGTGGTATTCAGATGTGCCTGTTCAGTTGGGAGACCTCATAGCCAACAGGTTCACAGTAGTAATGACTTACGGAAAAGGCTTTAAACCCGAAAGAAGGAAGGAACTGCCGCAAATCATACCTAACCTGTTCGGTATCCAGAGGTTCGGTAACAGATACAATAACCATGTAATAGGTTATCTTTTACTGAAAGGTATGTTCAAAGAGGCAGTTCTGATGTTTCTAACAGACACCGAGAATGAAAGAAACACATCTGTTATCGAGGCCAGGGATAGATTAAAGGAATCCGGAAACTACTCCCGAGCCGTACACGAATATCCCAGGTTCCTCAGATTAGAACATATAATTCTCCATCACCTCGCCCAACATCCCAGAGATTACATTGGCGCTCTCAGAAAATTGCCGAAGACTTCTCTCCAAATGTTTGTACACAGTCTTCAATCGTACATCTTCAACGTAGAGGTTTTGGAAAGAATGGCTACATCCAAAGATGAACCGTTCGAAAACGAGTACATGTGTGCCACGGACAGATACGGGTTTCCGGACATCTACAAAAGAGGTGATGAATGGTTATGCATAAACCTTATCGGGAAACATTCACGGCTCAACGAATCAGAAGAAAAGATCCTGGACAAACTGAACCTCTCATCAGAAGATTTTTCAGATACAAGTTTACCAGAATTGCAAACTGCAGGCAGTTTTAGACCGTTCTACACTCGGGTTAAAGAGGTAGATAGGTTTACCGACGGAACTAAAGACACCGTCCGGTTCATACTCCAGTCGGGCTCTTACGGTACAATCTTTTTGAAAACGATGGAAACTCCATCATGGTATCAACATATTAAAAAGAAGTTTGAATGAACCATCAACCCTTTGACAAAAATTCGGTCATGACCTTTTCGATGTCTATCTCTGCTCCGACCGTCGGGGTCTGCACATCAAAACGTCCGAGAACTTCTGGGTGTATCTCTCCCACCATACCGACGTCCGTTCCCTTTTTCCCATCGGTTATCATAACTTTGGCGCATCTTCCAGGTATGAAGCTCGGATGGTCAACACCTTTCATCAGATAGTCGATACCCAATAATCTGAAGATGTAATCGATAACCTGTTTGGCCTCGGTAAATCCTACGTTGTCGTCTGAAATTACAAATGACAGATGTTTTCTGTTTACAAAAGGTAATTCTGATGGAGTTGTCGTGTTTGCAGGGATCACAACATCTGACAGTTCAAACATCTTGATCGGATACGGCCTGTCCTTATTAACCTGCAACGTCTTAAGTATTTCGGGCAGCAACCAATACCGAACCATATCGACATCTTTTGCTTTGGCACGATTGATTGTTACGTGATCGGCGGATTGCACGTTCATTTTATCAAACTGTTCCTTAGAAGACGTTAATCCCATTGTAAACGTTTCAACGAATTTCAACCCTATCATAATCTCACGTATTCTATCTATCATCCGTTCAGTTGGAGGTAACCTGCCGATCGTGAACACCGGGGTAACCGTAGGTTCAAGAGAATCGTAGGTAACAGCGCGTCCTACATCATCGATTATGTCTATCGGGTGCAACACGTCTATCCTGTACGGTTCCACGTACACTCCGTCGTCACGAATCAGGTAACCCATCCGGGTCAACAACCTGTTGACCTCATCTCTATTCAGTTCGGTCCCTAGGACCCTGTTTACATCTTTTGTATCGATGTCCATCCTCCGATAAACCAAATCAGGCGTTGTTGTAATGCTGTCTCCACGCTCGATATCTACACTGTAAACATCACCTCCCATGTCTATGAACAAACAGGCAAGGATGTTCAACGTATGTTTAACGGTTACCTCTCTCGTACCGGTAACGTCAACGAACATGGTTCGTGTATCCTCAGTGACACGACCGCAAACCTCCGAATTGATGATCGGCGGCATTGACAGAATCTCTCTCTTACTATCCATAAGTATAGGGTATTTGTTCTTGTTACTGAGCAGTTTACCGTATTCGATACCTGTCGGATGTTTAGAAAGTATCTCATCAGCAGTCATCTCAACCGTCTCGCCGAGTGGTATGAACCGTATATCCTCGGGTCTCATAGCCAGGTACGTTAACGGAGGGACGATCTTTTCTGCAGGGTATATACCGATAGAGGCAACACTTCGTTTTCTGCATAGGGTTGCATGCAACTTCTCTTGAACGTATATGATCTCCTTGATAACATCTTCATCCACATCTATTCCTTTGACAATGAAGTTTCCGATGTACGGACGTACATCAAGAACCGAAGGGTCTACGCTAACCTTCCATCCGGATTCACCGGCAGTCCTGTACTCACGAGGTAGTTCCAGACCAAGATAATTTTTGAGGGCGCGAACCAATCCGTGCGGGGATAACATGTCCACTCTGTCAGGAGTTATTTCGATCTTGTACTCATCATCGGTCACATCGTCAAGTTCCATACCTATCTTAAACAAGACCTCATAAACTTCATTATCGTCCAACCGTTCACCCAATAACTCGTTCAACCTCTTTTTATTGACCTCTAACATCGGCATTTTCTCCACACCTCACAATTTCATCTCAGGAAGTTGATAAGTTCTCAGCCAGTTGATGTCGCAGGTATGTCCTACCAACTCGCGGATATCATCCAATTGATAGGTCAACATAGCTAACCTTTCGAGGGCCAGACCCCATGCTATCACCGGGACGTTTACGTTGTACGGTCTCAGACTCTCCGGTCGGAACATACCTGAGTTACCTACCTCTATCCATCTGTTTAACCCTTTATGATAAGCGAATATCTCCGCTGACGGTTCTGTGTACGGATTGTAGGTGGGTTTGAACCTTAACTTTTTGATACCTATCTTATCGTAGAACTCTTTTATGTAACCGAACAGATCTCTTAAAGTCAACCCTTCGCTCGCCACGAATCCTTCAATCTGATGGAACTCTGGAAGATGGAATCTGTCGATTGCTTCGTTACGGAAAACGCGTCCGATGGCAAAATATTTGCATGGCGGCGTTATACCTGAAGCCAAAGTCCGAAACGTCAAACAGGTTGTGTGGGACCGTAACATCAATTCTTTCGGAACTTCCGGATCCCATGGGAATTGCCAACCCAACGACCCTGTATCGCCTCCTGTCTCGTGAACACTTTTCACACGGTTTACGAGGTCTATGTCGCCTATATCCGCTTTCACACCAAGGTAAAACGTGTCCTGAACATCGCGTGCAGGATGATCTTGAGGGATAAACATAGCATCCATGTTCCAGAATACAAGGTCTACCCAATTACCTGTCATTTCAACAAATCCCATCTCAAGGAAGACATCACGAACGGATTCCCATATCAATCGAAGCGGATGTTTTCTACCGCCCCATATCTCAGGTACTGGAGATTCTACGTCATACCTTCTGAACCGTTTACCTTTCCACGCGCCTGAAACGAGCAGTTCGCGTGTTAAACGGTCGACAAAATCGGTATCAAGATGGAGTATGTCTTCACGTGATTCTATCGCTCTATCTGTAAGTGTCACTTCCCAAACCTCACGTTCTTTTCTTTCCACCAATCCACGCGATTCGAGATCGCTCATCCCAGCGGGCTGTTCGCCCTTCTCTACAGACTTAAGCGCTTGAGAAACCGGTGACACGTACGAATCAGTTTTAAGTGCTATCCTACCGCCTTGGATATCTAGAACTCCCTGCTTTTTAAGACGTCCCAGTGCCACATTGATCTCTTCCCGGTTTAATCCTGAGTCGGACAGGTCAGCCACTCTCACGTCCGGGTTCGTTTTCAACCATGAGAAGAGGCGTTCTTCAGGAGTGCCTTGCTCAAGAATACTCTTCCCACGGGCGGTTATTACATAACGAACCTTTTTCGTACGTCTTATTTTAACAAGTCCTTTGTTCTCCAAATAAATGAGAGCACGTTTCAATGCGGTTTCTTCCAATCGTTCGTCCTTCAGAGCGTTCATCAGGTCGTTTTCATCGACATATCTATCGGGTTGACCGGTCAGTAACAACAATTTCTGTAACACTACAACTTCCGTCCTGTTCAACATCTCCAACGTTTTTTTGTTCCCGGACAATTTTGACACCTCTCAAGAATGGTACAGTATCACGATCAGCCAAAGAATATACTCAACAAAAATTTATAATTATTTACAAAGTTTATAAAAACGGTTAATGGCAAGGTTTTTAAACGTCTCTCTAAAGTATATATGAACTTGGAAACACCGGATTTATTTTTTGGAACATGTGTTTGTGTGCTCCGGTCGTCTAGTCCGGCCAAGGATGTCAGGCTCTCAACCTGGAGACCCGGGTTCAAATCCCGGCCGGAGCATCTTCAAATATTACCTGATGGTAAGACGGGTTGATGAGGAATGAAAACATGTTCGCTGATTGTAAGAATGAGTTATGAAGTTTATTATCAGCTGTCCTTTGCTAAGAGCATAGATGAAAAGACCAAGGAAAAAGTCGCCCGTTATCTGGAGAACGAAATATTAAACAGTTTACAGAAGATATACGAAATATCCGAAGATTTTATTGTTCCTTCAAGGTTTTACAATGTAGCAACAGAATTGAAGGTAGTCAAAAGAAGAAAGTCGAACCCCGACGACGTTTATGATGAATGCGGAGTATGGATGTACGGTGATCACGGTGAGATACTGTTAGAATTCGTCGCAGAAGCGATCAAAAATAAAAAAGGTTTAGATTTCACACGATTTATCATAGACGACATTCTGAGCAAAACCGGATATCTCGCCGAAGACGTCGGTAATATTTTGTTCATCGGAGCAACAGAATTGATCAGACATTATCTGATGTTCAGACTCGGTAAAGTGAAAACACGCGAACCCGACCTCAACGAACTAACCGCATCGGTAGCGGCCTACTGTGTAGGACTGAACAGGTTCATAAAAGGGTACGTGTATTTTGATGCTGAAGAAATAAAAGAAAAGGTTGATAAAAAGTTCGGGCCGGAAAGTTTCGAATCACTCGTAAGAGAAACCGACAGAGATGCGGTTAAAAGAATGGTGGACAGATGGATAGAAGGGTTGTCAAAAGAGGAAATGCTAAGATTCAAAAAGTTTTTGAGAAGGACTGGTTATAAGATGGAGGGTATCTGAATGCGCGTTATAACGCATAACGATTTTGATGGTATCGTGTCTGCGGTGCTTGTTTCTGCCTGCGAAGACGTAACGGATTATCTGTTTGTGAGCGTTACCGAACTTATCAGAGGTAAGGTTAAGGTCACTAAAGACGATATTATTTGCGATCTTCCGTACGTGCCGGGGTGTTACCTGTGGTTTGACCATCATCGAATAAACATGCCTAAAGGACCCATTAACGGATCGTTCAAACTGTTACCCAGCGCATCACACGTGATATACGAATACTACGGTGAAGAAAAACTCCGAAAGTACAAAAGGTTGGTGGAAGAAACAGATATCATCGATTCCGCCAGGTTCAGGTCAAGGGAAGATGTACTGAAACCCAAAGGTGCGATACTGTTGGCATTCACCCATGCATTGGACAATGACAAAAGATATGCGTTGTTCCTTACCAAAAGCCTTAAGACCAACAGTGTAGAAACAACCCTCAGATCGGAGGCTGTGGAAGAAAGGTCGAGGAAGGTGTACGAAACAATAGGTCGCTACACAGAGGTAATAAAACAAAAAACCACTACTACTGATAAGACCGCAATCACGGAACTGTTGGATAGGGAAGTAAAAGAATACAGACTTGTCAGGCATGTGCAAACTGCAATGTACGATAAACCCATGGTACTGTTTGCAACGATGCAAAAGAATTCCGATGGGAAGGGTGAACTGCTGCATGTGACCGTAGGTAGAAACCAGTTTGTTAAAGGATACGATGTAGACATAGACCTGGGTAGGCTGGCTAAACAATACGGCGGCGGGGGTCACAGAACGTTCGCCGTTTTCTTTTTCAGAACGGTTGAAGAATACCGGGTCTGGAAAGAAACCGTATTAAAGGAAATCGAAGATCACGTGGTTTTCAACCGAAACATGGAAGACGAGGTGTTCGCATTTGACAAAAATGCTCATCTGTGAGAAACCAAAAGTTGCACGTACGATGGCTTACGCGTTAGCCGAAGGTAAAGTTACTGCAAAACGCAAGTACGGTGTCGCATATTACGAGATAGAAAGGAACGGGGAACGGTTACTCATAGTGTCTGCAGTGGGTCATGTTTACACGTTGGCCGAGAAAACACCTACAAGGAAGTATCCTGTGTTTGATATCGAATGGAAACCCGCTTACCAGGTAGACAAATCTTTATCGTATACACGTAACTACATCAGGGTCATAGAAGAATTGGCTCCAAAAACCGATGAAGTGGTTAGTGCCTGTGATTACGATATAGAGGGATCACTTATAGCATGGAACGTAATTAGGTTTGCGTGCAAAAGAACCGACGGTAAAAGGATGAAGTTCTCTGCTCTTACACGTAGGGACCTTATCGAGTCGTATGAGAATATGGGCAACCTTGATTACACAAACGCATACGCTGGAGAAGCAAGACATATTCTCGATTGGTTCTACGGGATTAATCTGTCAAGAGCGCTCATGATCTCTTTGCAGAAACAGAACATCAGAAAAACTCTGAGCATAGGTAGAATACAAGGTCCTGCCCTTGCTATTCTTGCCCAGAGAGAAATAGAGATCAGAGAGTTCACACCAGAACCTTACTATCAGATATGGGCATTGCATAAGAAAGTAAAGTTCATACACGAGAAAGAGAGGTTTACCGATAAGAAAGAGTTCGAGAAGGTCTATAACAAGATTAAAGACAAGCGAAAAGCAAAAGTCCTGACAGTAGATAAAAAGATTTTCAAGATGCCTCCAAAGCCGCCGTTCGACCTTACAAGTTTACAGGTAGAAGCATACAGGGTGTTCGGGTTCCAACCCGCCAAAACCTTGGAGTATGCCCAAACACTTTACGAGGCTTCTATGATATCTTATCCGCGTACCTCTTCACAGAAGTTGCCTGCAAAACTCGGTCACAAACGGATCATTAAGGAATTGAGCCAGCAGGATACGTACGCCGAATATGCGGAACATATACTTGAGTCAGGACGTTTCAGACCGTACGAAGGTAAAAAGGATGACCCGGCACATCCGGCGATACATCCGTTGGGTCCTATTGCCAAGGTCGGAAAAAACGAGATGAAACTCTACGACCTAATCGTAAGGAGATATCTGGCATGTTTCTACGAATACGCAGAAAGAGAGACGCAAACAGTAAAGATAGATATCTCAGGTGAACGGTTCAAAGCCTCTGGGAAACGAACAATAACACCCGGGTGGATAACACCTTACAAATATGCAGGTCTGGAGGAAACGGAGTTCCCAGGATATAGGGAAGGGATGGAGATAACCGTTAAACTGGATGCGGAAGAAAAGATGACCAAACCTCCGAACAGGTATACGCCGGCATCGTTGGTCTCGGAACTTGAAAAGAGAGGGTTGGGTACAAAAGCGACGCGTGCAGTGGTCGTAGAAACGTTGTACGACAGACAGTACATAGAAGGGACGAGCATAAAGGTAACACCCCTAGGGATGGCTGTTTATGAAACATTGAAGAAGTACTGTCCGGAGATCCTGGACGAAAAACTGACCAGAAAGTTTGAATACGAGATGGAAAGAATCATGTCGCACGAGTACGAGGAATACAAAGTGATAGAAGAGGGCAAAGAAACACTCATCAAGATATTGAAAAAGTTTAAGGAGAACGAAGATAAGATCGGGAAAGAGTTAGCCGCACGACTTCAAAAAACAACGTACAAAGTCGTGGGTAAATGTCCCAACTGTGATTCCGGACATCTGGTTATCGTAAGGTCTCCCAAGACACGTAAGCAATATGTGTCATGCGACAACTTCCCTAAATGTCCCACTACCTATCCGTTGCCTCAGAATGCGCTGATCGAACCGACCGGTAAAACATGCGAAAAATGCGGGACACCGATAATCAAAGTGATAAGGAAAGGTAGACCTCCGTTTGAGATGTGTCTGGACCCGAACTGTCCCACTAAGGCTGGTTGGGAGAAGAAAAAAGAAAAATCGTCAAGAAAACCGAGACGGAGAAAGAGAAAGAAGGTTTGAATGTCTGTCTATTGGTAGAGAGTACGCCTTTGTGAATAATTCTTTTAAACGTTGTTCCCAGTGTCGAAGAGAATTGAGATACTTGGGGCTCTATCATCTCATATATTGAGATAAATAGACATGAGTTGATTATCAGTAGGTATGAGAAGAGATGAAGTGGTAGAAACCTACTTCTCCAGACTTAAGATGATCCTGGGGGAGATCGTTAGAGGTAAAAACTTTGAGAATCCGGTTAGGTATGTTCTGGGTATATGCTGATCCTCCTCTCCAATTTTGTTTTTTGTTATGTGTTATATCTCACATAACCAGATATAATCACAAATAAACCCCCTAACAACATACTTAACCCAAACTAAATTTTGGTTTTTAAGAAAATTTTAGGATTTATTCACAATCGCAACTACAGAAGTTTTCAAAAGATTTTTATTAATATCTCTATTTAAATAACCACTTCAAAATTGATTGCTAAGAGTTCAAATCTCGGCTCCCCATTCTCTTAGAGGTGATTTTTAATGGATGAGACCGAACGGATTATTAAAGAGGTTGAAGGATGTAAACCCGTTGAACTGTTGACGGACGATCTAGCCGGTCAGACCGTTTCGGTTAAGGGTTGGGTATACCGGATACGTAAGACTAAGGAACGTGTATTTATAGTGGTTCGTGATTCTACTGGTATCGTACAGGCTCTTGTAGAACGTTCACAGGTATCTGATGATGTTTGGGAAACAGCAAATAAATTATACATTGAGAGTTCTTTAATCTTGAAGGGTAAGTTGCGAAAAGACGAACGAGCCCCCACCGGTTATGAGATTGATGTAGAATCGTTAACACCGGTTAGTATAGGTGAACCATTCCCGATAGGAAAGGATCTATCAGTAGAATTCCTCCTGGATAATAGACATCTCTGGGTGAGGTCTCAGAAGTTAACCAAGATTATGAAAGCGAGACATCATGTGATCAACTATCTTCAGGAATACCTACAATCTGAAGGTTTTTGGAACCTCACACCACCTATTATAATAAAGTCCGCGTGTGAGGGAGGTGCTGCTCTTTTCTCGGTAGATTACTTTGGTGAACGTGCCCACCTGACAGAGAGTAGTCAACTCTACGGTGAGGCGCTCATCTATTCTCTAGAGAAGATATACGTATTTGCCCCTTCGTTTAGGGCGGAACCGTCCAGGACGGTAAGACATCTAGCCGAGTACTGGCATCTGGAACCTGAGGCTGCTTGGTATGATTTTGAGAAGAATATCAAACTTCAGGAGGGATTAGTATCTTATGTATGTGAAAAGATGGTCGAGAACCACTCTGAACTCTTAAAAGATATCGGTCGGGAGCCTGCTCAACTCAAAAAGGTTGAACCTCCATTCCCACGGATGAGTTATGATGAGATGGTTGACACCTTACAGAGTAAAGGTCTTGATTTTGAATGGGGTCAAGATCCGGGTGCCGACGAGGAGAAGGTTCTCACCAAAGACCTAGAGTTACCTTTGATAGTCCATCATTATCCTTCAGAGGTAAAAGCCTTTTATATGCGAGAGGATCCTAATAGAAAAGGAACGGTATTAACTAATGACATGTTGGCTCCTGAAGGACATGGCGAGATTATCACTGGTTCCGAGAGGATTTGGAAAGTGGATGAATTGATAGAGAAGATGAAACGCTTCGGTTTGGATCCGGATTCTGAGGATTATAAGTGGTATGTTGATCTGAGAAGGTACGGTTCTGTTCCTCACAGCGGTTTCGGTTTGGGTATCGAACGGTTCCTTAAGTGGATACTTAATCTGGATCATATTCGTGATACTATTCCCTTCCCGAGAACGATCAACCGTGTGAGGCCGTGAGGTGTATTGAGAAAAATCGTTTGTTCGGGTGAGTTTACCGGTTATGAGAAAGAGTATCTACGCGGGGCGAAGGTGTTGCAGTAAATCGATGAAGTTGTACCACCGGGTTACGGGTAAACTGGCGAAAAAAAGGACGTAAGTTCATATAGCCGTACCGAGGCAGTGGTCTGGTAAGAAGTATCAGAATCCGTATCCGACGCGGTACGTATGGATGAGGCGATGCGCCTTTGTAAATAATTCTTTATAAAAAGTTAATTTCGCTGAGTTGATGTTAACAAAGAGCGAGAATAAGAA
>JAGGXE010000055.1 GCA_021163225.1 Candidatus Micrarchaeota archaeon
CTCACCTTCTCACCCAGAATCTTCTTAAATCTGGAGATCTCTACCGACCACCCCTCCCCCCACATCTTCTCTCCTACTCATACTTTCCCCCACATCTATACATCTACCTTTCAATAACCCAAACTCCCATCAGTAGACCTTCAAATTAATATTTTATACTATAAAAATTATACTATAGGTTAAAAATAATAGGGTTAAATTTAAATTTGTAACCCTCCCATATTCAAACATGTTTGAGTTCTATCCGCGATTGCTGACCGAACGTTTCAGAAAAGCGTTAGCCGATAAAAGGGTTGTTCTGCTGAAGGGACCGCGTCAGTCGGGCAAGACCACGCTGATGAAAATGCTTCTGTCAGAAGTGGGCGGTACGTACATCGATTTTACTCAGGAGACGTGGGCCGAGAGGTTCGGTAGGGACCCGCTTTCATTTTCGGATTTTAAACCGCCTCTTTTTCTCGATGAAATCGGTTATGTAGAAAACGCCGGTAGGTCTTTAAAAACCCTCTATGACACCTACGGGACCAAGGTCGTTGTCAGCGGTTCAGGTGCGTTTGATGTGAAGTACAACATATCCGGCTACCTGGTGGGACGGATGATCTCTTTGACTTTGTACCCGCTTAATTTCGACGAGTTCGTTCTATGGAAGGACCCTTCCCTTTACGACTGGTACAGGAAAATAAAGGAGAAGTTGTGGGGATATCTGCTCGGTAGAGGAACCGTGCCCGACCTACCCGACGTTCCTAAACTAAAGGAGTACTACAAGGAGTTTACCGTGTTCGGAGGTTATCCGGACGTGGTAATCAATCGGGACAAAGAGGGTCGGATTAGAAGCATAATAGAGACCCAGTTGGAGAAGGACCTGTTCCGATTGTTCGATATCAGGGATAAACTGAAGTTCCGTCGATTGCTTAAACGGCTCGCTTATAACACGGGGAGTCTGCTGAACATCCGTAATCTCAACGTCAATTACAAAACATCCTGGCGATACATCAGCATAATGAATGCCGAATATCTCATCGAACTTTTACCTCCCTATCATAAGAACATTGCCACAGAACTAAGGAAAACGCCGAAACTGTACTTTTACGACTTAGGCGTTGCGAACCTGTTGGCAGAATCCAGATTGGGTATCGGGGCGGTCAACGAAAACTTTGTGTTCATCCAACTTCATACGAGGTTCGGTGTCGATAGGTTACGGTTCTGGAGAACGTTAAGCGGTGCAGAGATCGATTTTGTAGTCGTCGATAAAGGTAGGCCGTTGCTACCGATCGAAGTAAAAACATCAAAACACAGAAGCAGGGCGGTTTGGGGTTTTCTGGATGCGTACAAACTTAAGAGGGGCGTGGTCATAAGCGACTACGTAGAAGTGAAGAGAAGGGGGACAAAAGAGGTGTTACATCTTCCGATATGGTGGGTCTGAATTTCTGAATTGTTCCGTGGCCGAATCTCCGTTCTAATCGGTTAAATTAACACTATAAAATTTATACTAAGGGTTAAAAATAATAGGGTTAAATTGAACCTTTTTCTTTGAAACTTTTCTCGGACGGTTTACCGATGTTCGGAGAATGTGCGGCTGTTGCGTCGTCTTCGCAAAGGTATAAAAATCTTGCGTTTTTATCTTCTATCATGAACCCTGCGAAAACGCGTAAAACGAAAACCGGTCGTTCAAAACGTACGAAGCAAAAGGCAAAGGTTCGGTCTGCCAGAAAACGGTCCGTCAGCGGTTCTGTAAAGAAATCGGGTGGGATGGAACCTGTTCAGCTCCTTGATTTTAATGCGGTGGTGGTTACAAGTAAATCCGGACCTGTTGTCAACGGATGCACGGTCTCATGGATCACCCGGTTGTCTTTTGACCCGCCGATGGTAGGTATCGCTCTGGCTAACGAACGGTTCACCAGAAACGTTATCGTGGAGAGCGGCAAGTTTGCGGTTAACATCCTTGATAAGAAGGATTGGGAGATCGCAAAGTACTACGGTACGGTTTCCGGTAAGAAGATAGACAAATCCAAGAAGTATCCCTACGAGGTGACATTGCACGGTAATCCAGTACTCAAGAAGGCTATAGCCTATTTGGAGTGCGAGGTTGTCGATAGGTATCAGACCGGTGATCATACGTTCTTTGTTGCAGAGGTAGTCAACCAGGTTAACCTGCGTAAAGGCACCCCGTTAACACGTCAGGACCTACGCAAAAAGGGTATCTAGTTACAGAAGCAGGTTTGTTCAGGATATAACCTTCGATATGAATTCCCGGTCTTCTACGGTAGGTAATAAGGAATCCGGTTGTTTCAGGATGGCTTCTTTATGCAGGTTGTATAACGTCTTGAACACCCGCACTACCGTTTTAAGAGGTGTTTTTACCTTGCCCTTACTGTACAGAACCTCCCACATATCCTCATTAGGGATGATGTGTAGGTGATAAACAACATGTCTGTATTCGTTTATGATGTTCTGTTTCAGAACCTCGTCGTCCACTTTGATACGTTCGTACAACGCATCGACAAAATTCTCCCATGCCTTGAACACCTGCACGACCCCCTGTTTAGACACGATGTGAACGTTCCTGTCCTTCATCTCATCACGGAACCTTGTCCATTTCCCTGTCCGCGGCAGGTATCCGTAACGTTCGAAGAACAGCAACCCCTGTCCGATGATTCTTTCTTTGGTTTTTTCTGACGATACACGTCCCAACGGGTAAACCTGTTTAAGTTTCTTCTTCAGTCTTTTCCAGCCGATGTGTCTGACGACCCAATG
Source organism: Candidatus Micrarchaeota archaeon (assembly GCA_021163225.1). Taxonomy (NCBI): domain Archaea; kingdom Nanobdellati; phylum Microcaldota; species Microcaldota archaeon. The sequence goes on from JAGGXE010000055.1 coordinate 2,752, forward strand.
CAACGACGGTAGTTCCCCGTCGGCATTGATCTCCTTCCAGTCCCGTCTTCGCGGATAACGTCCGTGTTCCTCGGTAAACCTGAGCATAGCGTTGAACACCTTTCTTTCCGTTTCCCTGTAACGCCATCGCCAGGCATATGTACCCGCTCTCTCACCGATCGCTTCGTACATGAACGCGCTCCACGAACCCCACTGTTCTATGATCCAGGGCAACTTCGGAAGACCCTTCCATGTCGCGAGCGAGTTCCATTGGATTCGTTTGATCACATGGTGGTACAAATCGAAATGTTCTCTCACGAACTCCAACACCTTCTTCTTCATCTCTTCATCGGTATGTTTATCGTGCAACGGAGGAATCTTAGAAAAAGACCTTTTCTTCTCAGAAACCTTCTCCGATTCCTTCTTCATCCGTTTTGTTTTCGGCGGTTTTGTTTTCGGCACGTTTCCGACGGATTTCATGGTGTTTATTTTGGTAATTTGAGTATAAAAATGTTTGCACCGAAAACATGCACCGAAGAACCTGGAAAAACGATATAATGAGAACAGATAGGTGAGGAAGGTACACCCGGGACGGGCTCCTCCTCACCTCCCACAACCCCGTTATCGGGCAATTGGTAATAAAGCGGAGTAAGTTTTAAAACGATTTCGCAGATTGTTCATGTTCATTCATTTTTAATAACATTCTACTTTTAACAACGTTGCACCTGTTGTCTGTTGGTGCGGGTTGTTTGTTACAGGTCGGGGGCACCGTTACGTTTTAATAGAAGTTTACAGAAATTCGAAGTATGGGTTTGATCCGTCTTCTTCCGGAAGATGTCAAAGAGAAGATCGCAGCCGGCGAAGTTATCGAACGACCCGTTTCCGTGGTTAAAGAACTTATCGAAAACTCTTTAGATGCAGGGAGTACCGAGATACGGATATACATCGAACGCGGCGGTAAACGTTTGATCCGTGTCACGGACAACGGGAGAGGCATGGATCTCGACGACCTGCGTAAGTGCGCGCTCAGGTATGCTACCAGTAAGATCGGTTCGGAATCCGACCTACACAGAATATCCACGTTAGGGTTTCGCGGTGAAGCGTTGGCGAGCATCGCTGCGGTCGGTGAACTGACCGTTTCTTCCAGGACGGAAGTGGGCGATCACGGTTTTGAAGTCAGGTACGACGAGCACGGTAACCCTGTGAGCGAACGTCCTGTGTCCATGAACCGCGGGACCTCGGTAGAGGTCCGGAACCTGTTCTCCAGGTTTCCTGCCAGGCTCAAGTTTCTCAAGTCCGACGATACCGAATACGGGTACATATTCGATTTGGTTCGCAAATACTCTTTGGTCAGTCCAGAGGTCGGTTTCAGGTTGTTTCGTGACGGTAAAGAAGTTTTCGTCTCGCCACGCGGAACCTTGCTCGATAAGATAAACTATGCATTCGGCAGAGAAGTTGCCGAGAACGTTATCCCGCTACAGTTTGATAACGAAAACATACGTGTTACAGGTTTTGTATCCAAGGTCGGATACACGAGAAAAACCAAGGATTATCAGGCCGTATTTGTTAACAACAGGTTGGTGAAATCCCCCGAGATAGAAAAAGCCGTTTATACCGGCTACGGTAACCGACTCTTTCTGAACAGGCATCCAGTTTTTGTAATCTGTTTGAACCTGCCTTCCGACCGGTTGGATGTGAACATTCACCCGAGTAAACGAATAATCAAGTTGTTTAAAGAACACGTTGTGCAACGGACTGTTTCGGAAGGGGTGGCACACAGTTTGTCGCAGTACGGTTCGGTCATCACAGATGTGGAGAACGGCCCGAATACTGCGATCCGCAGACCGTTACCTACGGAGGGTCTGTCACCTACGGAGAAAGGATTACATCATCCCGGTGAGACTGACAGGATAGGTCCTGCACATCAGTCACGGCTCGATGGCGTGGTACAGGGACCGTCCTCCGGTGCCGATGTTGCTAAACACCGCGGGTTTCCGAAGCTTAAGGTGCTTGGCCAGGTGAACAAAACCTACATCGTATGTGAAGGTACGGACGGATTGTATCTGATAGATCAGCATGCCGCTCATGAACGGATCAATTACGAACGTTATCTGAAGGAATTGAAAGATGGTGCCGTGTCCGTTCAAACGTTGTTGATACCTTCATTGTTCCGACCGTCTCCTAAGGAAAAGGAAGTTATAACATCTAAATCCGATGTGCTCCGGAGGTACGGATACACCGTTGAAGAATACGGTACTAACATGTATGCGTTGAAAACAGTACCTTTAGTGTTCGGTAAATCCTTACCCCTGCAACTGTTTAGAGACGTTCTCGACGAATTGGGTAGGATGAACAGTTCGAAACCTCTATCGGTATCCGACAATTCCATAGACGAAATCGTTGACGATCGGATAGCTACCAGGTCGTGTAGGGCGTCCGTTAAAGCCGGTGATCCGCTCACCTTGCCCGAGATGGAAAGATTGATAGAACAGTTGTCCGAATGCAGCAACCCGTTCACATGCCCGCACGGCAGACCCACTATCATACGGATGGGATGGAGGGAACTTGAGAAAAAGTTCAAGAGACATGAATGATTAATTCTTTAGAAGATAATTCTCAGAGTTTATGAGAGGTGTCCGGCAAACAATAGCACGGCAGCGAAAGACAGTGAGAGTATTTTTAAATATTGTTTTCCTTATATCTGCTTGAAAGAATTTTTAGTTTGTTATAAATTTGGAAGACAAGGAGGGTTTACCGATGATCACTAAAGACGAATTACGGAAACGGTTTTCTGAGGATTGGAAGAAACATTACGATTTGGAAGTGCTCAGAGAATACGGATTCAAAAGGTTCCGTTGTAAAAAATGCGGTAGATACTTCTGGTCGGTGGTGGAAAGGGACACCTGCGGTAATGAAACGTGTGACGGTTACTCTTTCATAGGTAATCCGGTCGGCAACCCGCACACTTACATCGCATCATGGAAGACGATCGAATCGTATTTCACATCGCACGGTCACAAATCCGTTTACACATATCCGTCGGTAGCCAGGTGGCGTGATGACCTGTATTTTACGATCGCTTCTATATCGGATTTTCAGCCGTACGTGGTCAGAGGTGAGGTCGAACCGCCCGGCAACCCGCTGATCATACCCCAAGTATGTATCAGGTTCGGTGACATATCCAACGTTGGTGTGACCGGTCGTCATTGTACGAATTTTGTGATGGTAGGACAACATGCGTTTAACACGAAGAGAACGGGGTTGTTCTATTGGAAGAACGAAGCCATCGGCCACGATATAGAGATGTTGAAATCTTTCGGTGTACCTTTGGAAGAGATCACGTTTATCGAAGATGTGTGGATGGGCGGCGGGAACTTCGGTCCGAGTATGGAATACTTTGTTCGCGGGTTGGAATTGGGGAACTGCGTGTTTATGCAATACGAAACATTATCCGATGGTTCGACCAGAGAACTCGATACCAAGGTTATAGACATGGGTGCCGGCTTAGAACGGTTTGCATGGGTGACGAACGGTACACCTACGTTATACGATGTTGCGTATGCGGGAGTGGTAGAGCGCATGTTCGAGGATGCGAATATCGATTACGATAGAGGTATTGCAACACGGTTCTGGTCTCTTGCAGGTGCTCTTGACATCGAATCCGGTGAGAAGGCTTTGGAACACGTTAAGATGGAGATCTCTTCTCAACTGTCTATGCCGTGGGAAGATATCGTTGCAGAGGTCAGACCTTATCAAGCGGTATATGCGGCAGCAGACCATCTGAAAACGTTGTTGCTCGCTGTTACTGACGGGCAACTGCCCAGTAATTCCGGTGGCGGTTACAACCTTCGTATGATACTGAGACGAACCTTTGGGTTTGATGAACAGTACAACCTTAACCTTGATTATGCCAGGATCATTAAAGACCATGCATCGGTCATTAAACCGTTGTTCCCGCATTATTCAGATGGTGTCGATTCGGTCGTAGCCGTGATCGAAGAGGAGAAGAAGAAATACGTTGCCACGAAAAACAAAGCACGTGCAAAGGTCAGGACGGTGATATCCAAGTACGGTGATAAGGTACCGGTGGAAGTGTTGGTCAGACTTTACCAGAGTGATGGAGTATCACCCGAACTACTTGCGGCTGAAGCTAAAACTGCAGGCGTTGATGTTGAAGTGCCGGCGAATTTTTACGACCTGGTTAAACAGAGGGAGGAGGTAGAAGAAGTGAGTCATCATGAGATAGATGTGTCGGAATTCGATGAAACGATAAAAAAATATTACGAAGACCTGTTCGAGATGGATGCCACAGTCATCGGTATAAAAGAGAGTGCTGTGATACTCGATAGAACTTGTTTCTATCCGGAAGGCGGAGGTCAGGTGGGTGACACAGGATACATCGATGATGTCCGTGTAATAGATACAGTTATCAGAAACAAAGTCATTCTCCATATGATAGACAGTAAGGATATCGGAAAACTTAAAACGGGTCAGAGGGTTCATATTCGGATCGATAAGGATCGACGTCGTCAGATAACATTGCATCACACAGGTGTGCACCTCATCAACGCGTGCGCGCGGGAAGTGTTGGGGCCGCATGTATGGCAGGCGGGTGCTTACAAGGATGAGGAGAAAGGTCAGATCGATATCACCCATTACAAACGGATCACCGATGAGGAGTTGGACGCGATTGAACGGTTGGCGAACCGTTACATCCGAATGAACCTTCAGATCGTTATAGAGGAACTGGAACGTACTCAAGCAGAACAGAAGTACGGGTTCAGGATCTATCAGGGCGGTGCGGTGCCCGGAAAACGTTTGAGGATTGTCAGTATCGATGACATCGATCACGAGGCATGCGGCGGTACACACCATATGATCAAAAACCTTGGTGAATTGGGTTTTCTCAAAATTGTCAGACGTGAGACCGTTAAGGACGGTGTCGAACGTATTATTATAAAATGCGGTGATGCGGCAGTACGTTACGTTCAGAGGAGGGAAAAGATACTGCGGGATGTTGCAGGACTGATGAAGTCTCCGGAATCTCAACTCGTTCGGTCAACCGAGAGGTTTGTGAACGAATGGAAACGGTTGAAAAAGGAGGTTGACAAACTCAGACAGACCGTAGCCGAATCCAAGTTCAAAGAGATCGTTTCGAATTGCAAAAACGTTCAGAATCGGATAGTAGAAATCGAACTCGACCTGGACAAGGAGCTTATGAGTAAGATAGGTCAGATGATTACGCAGTCCGACGAACCGCTCAATCTAATCCTTATAAACAGGGAAACAGGAGATGTGGTATGCGCGGTAAGTAGAACGTCCGGTCGCGATGTTTCCGAACTTGTTGAAACAGTTATCAAAAAATACAACGGAAAAGGCGGAGGCAAAGGCAGGTTAGGATTCGTTAAAATACCCGTCCGTTAGGAGCTTAAGACCGGTTGCCGTTCCGTATGAACGGTCGAAACTCAATCGATCAACCATGAGTATACGTGTGCGGTCGTGTACATCATCAATATGAAACGCAACGTTTTACCTATAAAACACGCTATGAAAAATTTCCAGTAAGGCATCTTGACCGCACCGGCAGCGATCCCGGCTAAATCGAACACCGGGTTCGGCACGAACGCGACAAACACTATGGCAAGCGGTCCGTAAACATGCAACATTCTTTTATGTCGTGTGATAATACCGTCCTTGTCTTTGTAAACGATCCGTCTACCGCTCAACCCTGCAAAATAACCTGTCGATTCGCCTATGGCGCTTCCCAACCCTGTAATGACCCCGAGAATTATCGGGTCCAATCGTGTAGCCATCCCCAGGATAACCGTCCACGTCGGTAAAGGAAGTATAACCGTTGAACTTCCGATGAGTGAAATAAGGAACGCTCCAAAATAACCTAATGCGCGTAAACTGGATGTTAAACTTTTTGCAAACAGACCCAATACTATCGTTAGCGCAACGATACCTGTAAGGAAAAATAGCGAGGAAAAGGATATTCTATTGTTGTTTTTTGTTGCGTTTTTACTTTTTCTTGGGCTTCGGTTTTCGGTTTGTTTGTTTGACATCAGGACCGCCTTTCTTAGTTCCCTTATGTTTCAGGTCTTCTTCCATCGGTTTAGCGAAGACGTCTTCCCGTATCTCTGGTTTTATCTTCCTGAACGAGACAAAAGACCTGCCTTTCGGGTCGTAAACGATCAACTTCTCTTTTTTGAGTTTCTCAAGGATCAATGCGATCAGAACCATGAACGAATCAGCATCGATCTCGTATTGTATCGAAAGTTTGTACGCACGTTCCATAAGGTCGATCAGATGTTTCATGAATGCGGCATCGAGTACGGTCTTGCCCTTACCTGCGCTTCGCAGTTTTTCTATCAAAATCATCTTTGTTAGTTCCAACTCTTTCTGAACCTTACGCAGTTCCGCAGTGTTTTTCAAGATTCTGATACGGAACGTCTCCGCAAGGTTTGCTATCGTGTCCCATGAGAGTTCCTGGATATTCTCGGCCAATGCTTTAGGGACCTTTTCACGGTATTTGACCCTGTACTCCTTCAGCAGTTCTTCGATCTCCTGCTCTTTTTCAACCGGTTCGTGTTCCATGGTTCAGATATTAAAACCATATATTTAAATGGTTTTGCACTTGAAAAATTATTTCTGTGCCGGAGCAGAATTTGAACGGTGAACAGAACTTCTCGGAACGATTATGGTTCCGTCGTCACCGCTAAGTGCTTCGTAGTCACCGGTCATATAAAGGTAACCTGTATAAGCGCACATTACCGCGTCGAGTTGGTCTTGCGATAGGTCACGCGCCAGTGCGGACTCGGGTTTCAGACCGACATGTTTGAAAAAACGTATTATCGCAACCGTATCCTTGCGCGGTACACCGAACACATCGTAACCCGCACCCGGAAACACTTCGATCACTTTTATTCCCATCCTCTCGACCTCTTTTTTCAACTGCATCCCCCGTGTTGTCAACTTCCGCATAGGACCGAGTGTGATCGGGAAGAAACGTATCCGTCTTTCTCTCAGCATCAGGTCGCATTGCCGGTAATGAGACCCACGTCTGTCATCTACGGTGACACGGTCTTTCGGGATACTCAACGGTGCGTCTATTGCGACCAGATCAGGATGATCCCTCTCGACCGATGTTAAAATCTCTTCATCGGTGTAGAAGATAGCGATCTTTCGAATATTCAACCCGTGCAACGTACAGTAACCGGTCGGTCTGTTCGGAGAACCAGCCAGGTCTATACCTACCACAACAGGTTTTTGAGAACACCGTTTTCTGCGGAGCGACATGCCTTTATATTCGGTTTGAGAAGTTTTAAATCTTCTTTTTAAATTTTTTGTGTCGCCTGTGGGGATTATTTATGAACTGGTCTGGGGTCTTCTTCAGTTCGTTGTTATACTTACGAACACGGTTTATCATTACGTGCAGTTTTTTAATCACACGTTGGTATTTGTCAAAGTTTCTCTTGGGATTCTTGTCACCGTGAAAATCTGAACCGACCGTTATGCCGACCTTCCGTCTCCTTGCCATCATCATCAGTTCTTTACACCGAACCCTGTTATCCGGGTGTATGACTTCTATGCCAGATAAACCTTGGTCTATGAGCGTGTGTATGACTTCCTCTCTCACTTTTGATTTCCCGGGATGCGCCAATACCACCGGTGAACCCATTCTTTTGCTGAAGGCGATTACATGCTCAGCATCTATGAACGATGCGTCAATCATTTCTTTAAAGTTATTAATCAATAGGTTGATCAGATCCTTCTCGCTCTTTATCCTTTTATCTTTGATAAAATATTCAAGGTTTTTCGGATGCGTCCAGATCTCATGAACGAACCTGAGTAGGGATCCGTAGATATCGCTACCCCTAACGAACGATTCGATCTTACGGTCGACCATCGATTCGTATTCATCGTCGGAGAGTTTTGCTAACAACCGCGAATACCTTGGAACATGTTTGCTGTGCAACACGTCATCCATGCTGTATCCGAACTTCCTGTACAATTCTTCCGGTGTTATTATATGTAATCTTCTGAACATGCAGAATTCGTTGAACATAAGTTTTAACAGTTCCTTATGTCTAACATTGAGATTGGTTATGAATGTTTGAACTTCCCTCTCTTCCGCAGGAAGGTCGTACATGATCAGATGGACGCGTTTTCTCTTTGTCTCTCTATTCCGTTGATAGGTTACAACCGCGGTTGTTTCCATACCGTAATGTATATCCAGCATGTTATCCTCTTCAGCGATCTTTATTTCATTTTGAACGAATGATGGTAGCACAGTGTCATGATCGACAAATCCGATAACCTTGATAACCGGTTTCGGATGGTTGAGTTCCCTGATCAGATGGATAAAATCCAGAGGGTCTATATACGCATCGTAGGAACCGAAATATTCCGCTCTTTCGTTACCTACATAAATCAACCTCTGTGTGTGGACATGGAGGTCTGTCGAATAAAGTTGATTGTCAACGATCGGGTCGTGGAGCACCGAACGTTTTCTGGACATGTTTTAATTTATGAATTAATATGTATATAAATATTTAGTTGTATTTTAACTCTCTCCGCATCTCTCTTACCCGCTTTGGAGTTTATTCCCATGTTGTTTTGCCTTTTTTCAACGAGAGGAAGTATGAATAATTCTGATCAACCGAATTTGTAAAAGTTTCCGGCATCTTAACGCTGAAACGGTCCGGGTGCGATTCGGAAGTATGCTGTATAGAAAAACATTTAATTGATACGATTTCATAAAACTCTCTGTCTACGACACTTTGGTGATTGACATGTGCGGTATAATCGGATACATAGGCAAAGATAACGGTGTTCAACTCGTTTATGAAGGTTTGATCAGGTTAGAGTACCGGGGGTACGATTCGGTCGGTATAGGGTTCAAGGACGAAAACGGTAAGATTCATGTGGTCAAATCCGTGGGCAGGATCGAAAGAAGCGCAGTTGCACCGGATATGCCGAACCTCGAATCTAAGATCAGAAATGATGACGGGACGTTTAAGTATTCATCGCACATTGTGATAGGGCATACACGGTGGGCAACACACGGCGAACCGAGCGAACGTAACGCGCATCCGCATGTGAGTACGGGCGGACGGTTTGCCATCGTTCACAACGGTATCGTAGAAAATTATCAGGTGCTGAAGAAAGAATTGGTCGGTAAAGGGTACCGTTTTGAGAGCGAAACGGATAGTGAAGTGATAGCCCATCTCATAGATTTCTATTATGAAGGAGACCTGTTAGAGGCGGTGGAGAAGGCCGTGAAAAAACTCGAAGGAGCGTACGCGTTTCTCGTGCTCTCGGAGACGGACGATACGATAATAGGGGTCAAATGCGGGTCACCGCTCTGTCTGGGTATCGGCGAAGACGAATTGTTCGTGGCTTCCGACGAAACACCGTTTGTGGGCAGGGCGAAAAATGTAGTTTATCTGGACGACCGGGAACTCGTAGTGATGAGGATGCACGGAGATTACGAAATCAAAACGTTCGAAGGTTTCGACATCGAAAAGGAACTGCAACCCGTTCCCTACGATATCGAAGCGATAAGTAAAGGCGGTTACGACCATTACATGCTTAAGGAGATACACGAGCAACCTGTTACGATACGTAATGCTTACGTTTCACGGATCGATCATCTCGACACCTTACTCACAGACAACTTTGTCGGGTTACCCCGTAACATAAACCGTGTGATATATCTCGGATGCGGTACAAGTCTGTACGCGGGAATGGTAGGCATGTACATCACAGAGAAGTATGCGGCTATTCCGTCACGTGCAGAATACGCTTCCGAATTCATCTACCGTAACCCGGTATTGTTTGCCAACGATGTGGTACTGGCCATATCTCAATCCGGCGAAACCGCGGATACTAAAGAGGCACTACGGATAGCAAAGGAAAAGGGCGCGTACGTAGCGGGTATAGTTAACGTAGTAGGTTCACAGATTGCACGACTGGCAGGTAAAGGTATGTATCTTCATGCCGGACCGGAGATAGGTGTAGCGTCCACAAAAGCGTTCACTTCCCAGGTTGTAGCGTTAAACCTATTCAACATGTTGCTTGTTGACGACCCGGAATACCGACAACGAATCAAATCAGCGATGAAACGGTTGCCTGAGCAGGTCGAATCAACCATTGTTCGAACAGAAGGATTGGTCAAATCTATCGCGCCCGATTTGGCAGGTTATAAGAATTTCTTGTACCTGGGTAGAGACATCAATTATCCGGTCGCTCTGGAAGGTGCGTTGAAGATGAAAGAGATAGCGTATCTTCATGCTGAAGGCTATTCTTCCGGTGAGATGAAACACGGTCCCATAGCGTTAGTGGACGATTCTTTGTTATCCGTGTTCATCATTACCGGTGAAGAAACGATATATAAGAAAACATTGAACAATCTATTGGAGATCAAAGCCCGGAAAGGTCGCGTGCTGATCATAACTGATAACCCTACAGAGGTGAGAAGGTATATCGATGAGGATGACATCGTGATACCCGTGCCTAAGACAGAGCCACAACTCAGTCCGATCATCAATGTAGTCCCTCTTCAACTGATGGCTTATTATGTGGCACGTCATTTGGGTCGCGAAATCGATAAACCGCGGAACCTTGCTAAAAGTGTAACGGTTGAATGAGATACCGGTCGGTCAAAAAGATATTCTGCTGATGGAAGGGGAGAGAAAAGTTTGCGTGGTCCTATGAAACTGCTGGTGACTACGAACTGGGGTTGCGAGGATGCGGTCAGGGAAGAACTTGCTCGGTTCGGTTATACGGATACCGAAACTGTTACACGGGCAAAGATAGAGGTCGAATCAAAGAACAGGGTTGACGAAGATATCGTAAAACTCAATCTTCTCATGCGTCAGGTAAACCGTGTCCATCTCGTTTTGGCATCGGATAGGATCGAAAACCTGGAGGACATCTACAGAGTCGTTAGTGGTACGGATTTCGAACCGTTCATCCGACCCGACCAATCGTTTGCCGTTCGCGGGGTACGACACGGTGACCACGGATTCACATCTATGGATATCGCGGCCAGGTCTGGTGCGGCAATAATCGACAGTTACCGACAGAGTACCGGTAAAAGGTTGAAAGTAGATTTGGATGACCCAGATGTAGAGTTCTATGCGTTCTTGAAGGATGACCTGTTCTATCTGACGATCAACACGTCCGGCGAATCTTTGCATAAACGGTATCCGCGGCCGTACCAGCATCACGCACCGTTGAAAACTACCATTGCCGCCAGTTTGTTATGGATCTCGGGAATAAGATGGGGGTTGGCCGGAAAGATCTATTCGAAAATTCCCTACCGTACAGTGCTGGACCCGATGGCAGGGGGAGGTACTATACCGATAGAGTTAAGGTTGATAGAGAGACAAGTGTTGGCCGGACGGTTTCGCGACGATTACGCATTCAAACGGTTGAGTTTTGTGGATTGGCAACCTGTAGCCGAACGTCTCGGACATGTTGAGGATCCGAAAGAACCGGTTGTAGACGTGATAGGTGCGGACCTATTCGAAAAAAACGTTACGGGCATGAAGGATAACGCAGAGGCGGTTGGTGTACGGTTCCGTATAATGAAAGGTGATGCGCGCGAGTTGGATTATCTGGACACAACTGTTGACCTCGTGGTAACAAACCCGCCGTACGGTCTGAGAGTGGCAAGCAAACGTACCGTCATCGACCTGTACCGACGGTTTGCAGAGGCTCTCAAAAGGCATCGGATCCCGAAGGTCGTACTTCTCACATCGGAAGGTAAACTGATGGAGAACTGTCTGCTTGATAACGGTTACGAAATTCGATCAAAGAATATCATGTACGGCAACCTTCCTGCAAAGATCATTGTTGCACAGTGTTGACCTCACAACAGTTCATACCGGTACCCCGGTCATGCGTCTGCGGGAATGTTTACGTTTTGCATAGCAGTATTCCCGAATATCCGCAGTGAACAGACCCAACATCAATGCTGCGTAGAACTCTCTGTAAGAATAACCTCCCCTACGGTCGATAACCCTCTGTACGTACCCTTGGTAACCGCTGTAATAGAGTTCCTCTAACCGGTTGTAAGCGATTAACGTATCCCGTCTGGGTTGCCGTTGAGCCAGGTTCACCAAAACATCAAGATATAGTAAGGGATGAAGATCTCTCCTCAAGGATTCGATCGCTTTGAGATGTTGATAAATGTAGTAGGTGCGCAGTTGATCCGTTCCCAGAGACCTTCTCAGAAAACCGGAATCCGTGACGCTGTTATCCCCAACGCTTACTTTAAACCCGAACCTCGTTCGGTAATCCCTCATAAGTTTGTTGGCGTGACCTATATAGTCAAACATCTCGCGAATACCTGGCCATTTGTTGACGATGTCCCTGTACAACTGTTTACCCATAACCGAATGCGTTCCCATGTATCTGTAAGGCTGCGTCTCGCCCTCTCTTATCATTTCCCTGACCATGATGATCAACTTCTTGATATGAAGGGCATCTAACGACCTCGGTAGATACCTCTCCTTTATCTCTCTTTTTCTCACTCTCAAAAAGTCTTCGGTGGGCATAAGAAGGATCTTTTCGGCAACGATACTATCTAATTTTTCGGTAAACTCAGGATACTGTTTTATCAACCTTGTGAAAGCGTCGAGAGATATCCCGAAATACCCTTGTTTAAACATGGCCGTTATTCGGGGGAACCCTCTGTACCGTATCAGTCGGGACATGACGATCTCCATCGCCCTTCTATCTATTGCGTCCTGTATCCACTCAGGCAGTTTACCGTGGGATGCGAACTCTCTTAAGAATTCTTCCTCTGGCATTCTCAGCACCTTGAGAACCATTGCAACCTTCACTCTGTTGTTGTCGTGAGTGTCCATGCGAAGATATCTCTCTATGTCGGCTATGGAGGTGTTGATGGTTCTCGAAAGTTTTGTAAAAGAAGGGATACCGTCTATCTTTTCCAGACCATCCAAAATCTCTCTAATAAGGGCTTCTTTTCTCTCTTTCTCGGACTTTTTCTTCATACGTATCAGTACACCCATATTCTTTGTTAGGACGGGCCGGAATTTAAACAATTCGGTAACTCTGGTTCTGTAGAAAACCTTCCAAATGAAAAAAGTTTTGCTATATGAGAGGTCTCTTTCCAAACTCAGATACATCCTTTCCTAAGTTTTCTCCATTCTTACTTTTGGGAAGAGTTCCGATACCCTGTAACCTAACTTGAAGCATGTCTTCATAATTAGTATGAGGATATGTTGGCTGGTGTTGAGTATACCATCGTCGGGGGGTGTGGTTGGAGCAGGTCTCAGAACATACAACCTTTACTAAAGAATTAAAAATGATTTCTACAGAGCCGGTAACTCTCTGCCGTGCTTCTTTGCGAACAGACGACATCTTAACGCCGAAACTTAACGCTGAAACATTTTAGAATAGAAGGATTTTATATCCTGATAACGCGTAATTTAAGAAGGAGAAGTATCAACAGAAAGGCGTTCAACCCGATCGATACCAATGCTAGAACGGTCGTTGTTTCCTGTTCCTTTTTTAGAGATTGAAACTCCTTCGAAAGCGAATCGATCTCTGCGGTCAGGTTTTTGTTATTCTTTTTTATCGTTTGGAGTTCCGAGTTCAGCGCCATGTAATTCGTTTTCATAAAATCCTTCAGATCCGATGAGGTGGATATTGATGTATTTAACAGTTGTTCGATCGAAGAATTGATAAACTCAGTCGTAGCACTGATTTCTTCTGTTTTAGTGTTGATGGATTCAACGGATTGATAAATCTGAGATACGGAACGGGTAATGTTTTCGGATTCGGAAGACAGTATTGATGTCAAAACATCCGATTCCTCAGACACAACATCGAGAACCGGGGTCAGGTCTACAGTTCTGTTCTCGTATTCCCAAACCTTCCTCGCTATCTTCTCATAGTTGACCGATGATGATCCGCCCCCTCCACCGCCGCCTGCAGATAATACCACTATCTCAGCGGTATCAGTTGCGTTATACACGTTGTTACCATCATGAACGACCAGAACGGCCTTTATCGTATGAGAACCTACGTTTGTGGACCAACTGAGGTTTGTTGCAGATTCGTTGGTTACGTTTGCGGAATATATGAGTTGGTCATCACCGTACACGGAAAGATTACCAGTCATGTTCGATGCATTGGTAAATATACTGATCGATACTGGATTTGCTACAAAACTACCGTTCTTCGGTGAGACCAATTCTACGTACGCCGAGGGTCGTAGTTCGCGCTGGCCTATTGTCACGTTGTATGACGGAGTATAGTTTCGCACAATGACCCAGTCAATTTTATCGTAAATGTTAGATGCATCGGTGTCTCCGGCGATTCCTATCCACCCGGGTTCGTTAACCGTGCCGGAAACCTCAATGGCCGATGCCAACCAGGATGTTTCTAACGTTATTCCGGAAGTGTTGAAAAGGATTTTCTCGCGGTTCATACCTGCCGGAAACGCACCGTTCATAGTCAAACTTGTACTACCTATCCTGAATGCGATACAGTCGTTACTGGTCGATGTTGAAACGATCACTTCTGCGTTGTTCGCGTATAAAATTGCTGGACCTGTCTTACCGCAGGAACTGTACGGAGTATACGGATCCTGTTTGAACGTAATCTCTACAACTACAGGTAAATAGAACTCGTCGTTAGTTCTTAAAGCGTTGTAATAACATCCTCCTGAACAGCAACCTCCCCAGTTTGAAAATAGATTCAAGTAACCTTTTGATACGTCATAGCTACCAACACTGCCGTATGTGGTCCATTTTGAGGTGTTGAGAGAAGAACCTTCGAAATCGTCAAAAAACAGAAAGACGTCTTCGGGCGAACTTGCATCTGTGTAAGAATCGTTTCCGTAGTACGTGTACAACGAAACAGAACGGTTGAGAACCGGTACCTTGACCCAGACAGTAGCGTTGTCAGCAGTGTAGTTTTCTATCCAATACGGTATCTCCTCTTCTTGTGATCCGTTTAAAAATGTAAATCTCAGGTCAGAGTAATCGTCCTTCATCCCACTATCTTTTTCGATAACTATCGAGAGGGATAGATTTGTTTGTGGTGTTGTTAAAGAAGTGTTGATCGTAATAGGTTTTCTACAGGGAAGCGATTGGTAATACCAGGCATCAGTTAATCCGATTGTAAGTAAAAGGAATATCAAAATTTGCAATGTTTTTGGGTTGCATCGGATATCCATGGTTAACCATTATATCATAAATTTTAAATATGTTTTCTTTAATAACCAATTATCCTACGATTGTAAATAAAACTCAATATGGGAACTGGGTTTTCTGCCGAACTATCTGTCGGACCTATCCATTCTTTGTTATCTTCATATCTCCAAGATAACCAACCTCTCATTCTTTCCCTTCTTACTTCATTTCAAAACTGTGGGTTACATGAGTTGTAACAAGTTGCGGTTTGTTCAGCCCGATGTATGATATATTCTATCTTTCATGATGCCTTTTTACTCATCTCTTTTATTTTTTCTTCTACATCTTTTTTTGCCTTTTCCAATCTGGGTAGCATTCTCTCATATTTTTTCTTTAACCTTTGGAGAAATCTCTTCCCACTCTCGGTTTCAGGTTTTTCTTTATCTATCCATTCTAACACCGCCTCAGCACAGGTGATCGTCAAATCGATAGAGTTTTGTAAATTTTCCAAGATCGCAGTTTGTTCCTTTTGAGGAAACTTTGAACATTCGTCCAGAATAGACCTTACAAGACTGGTGTCAACCAAACTGATGCTTGTCTGAATTTCGTTTACCTTGGTTAAATATTTACTATAGAAAAGTAATACCTCTGTAGTTTCTTCATCCAAAGCTCCCAATATCATTTTAACTGTAACTAAATAACCGAAACTCTCATACGCCTTCTGTTCATTAGCGAACCCTTTTTTGGTAGAATTTTTTATCAATTCATTTCTCCATTCTTTAATCGGCAGTTCTTTAACAAATCTTCTTATCTTATTTTCTACAGTTGCCCTAAGATCTTCCGGGAAAAACTTTTTATCCAAATACTCTGTCAGTTCAAAAGCTGAATTTATACACAATTCTATGTAGTCGCAACGCCGGGCAATCTCAGAATACATTTTGAACAAGTCCATTACAACCTCCGATTCTTCGATTACACGATTTCCGCTGGTTATCATAGGTCCTTCCTTTTCGATTTTTTCCGCTTCTTTAATAAGTGCGTACATCATTAACTGATATCCCGTTATAAATGCCTCTTTGTCTTTCATGAGTTGTCCGATAAAATTAAAGAATAATCCGTCCATATACATGGAAACGTTATTGTCGTACTTTAGTTTTTTCATCTTGAGATAAGATCTTAGTGCATCCCAAGATTTTTTGATGTTTTTTTCGATATTTTCACGTTCATACGGACAATCCGATTGGCCAAGCAATTTAAGACCGAGGTATACGAGATTCGCTTTAAATTGGTTGAGTTCGTTTTCACTCAGATCTTCTCCGTTTTCAATCTTTTCAACAATTTTCTCGTTATACTCCATCGCCTTTTCGATCCTCTTTCTGATTTGTTTCCTTTCATACTTTACCTTGTTCTGGAAAGGCGGCCATGTGAACACCATATACTTTCCTTGTGCGTCAAAGAGTTTTAAGTTGTCTAACATTGCCATCCCAACGCCGGAAAGATAACCCGTTTTGCTTAAAACCGCATTCTCAAATTCTGGAATGTATAACGATGGATAATGCATTGCTACAGCAACTCCTTCAGGATCCGAAATGATTTTTCTTGTAGTATCTATCGTTTCAACAACCTCTTCAACAGTATTATACTCGTATTTCCACCCAAACAATGATAGAAACTTAGTTACTCCCGTATGGAGATATCTTCCTAAATTTGCTATCGGATAAATTGTTTGTAAATACGTTTCTTTCGCGCCATGCCGAAAACGATTCAGAAAGTTACCTTTACCTAACGTAACATTTTGGATAAATCTTATCAGGATATCATATCCGGAAACTACGAACGGCTCCCATTTTTTCTGCGCTAAACTGTATCTTGCATAATAAAAGGAGAGCGTTAAATCTGGGTGGGGATAGAGATACGCATCTGCGGAAATGCCTAACTCAGGGATCAAACTCAATCCTGCCAGGATATAATCTAACTTTTGGGCTCCCGACACTTGTAAACTTAATGGCCCATAACCTATCTTACCATGTAAAGAACCTTTAGAGTTTATACCTCCACTAACAGAAATTCTTGTAGTATCAGTTCCTGGAGTGGCAGTAGTTTCAGTGTATACGTTGGAGTATGCTTCAGAATATGCTTCGTCAACTTTTTTAGGTACCATCTTTAGAATTCGTTGGACCTTCTCATGCTCTTCATAACCTAAATCTTTAAGAAGTTTAGTCACTTGCTCTTGCACAAATTTATCATCGTTTATTTTATCGCGCGGGATGTTTTCTTCAAGCCAGGTTTGGATGAATTTTTTAAAACCATTCTTATCAAGGAAGATTATATCCGCATCGGATTTCATGACTTTACTGTAATAATCATAGTCAATCATGGATTTTAGATTGCACTTTTCCTCGATTTCATCAGAAGATACTATTACTATTTTACCATCCTCCCACTCGGAAACTATACTTTCATACCATGGTTCACCTTTGAATTTATTGATAAAAAACTCCCAAAGTTTGTTTGACAGATCCTCAGATATTTTGTCAAGAGCTATCCGGTATCCGTCAGTTTGTTTTTGAATATAACCCATCAAACCACCACATGAAACAATAGGAAAGGAAGATTTATATAAATTTTCTTGTATGTTATTTCCTTAGGTTTTAAAGAGATAAGAAGTTGGAGGACTATCCACCGTCCTCACACTGAAACATCAAAAAAGATTTCTATTGTTACCCTAATTCTCAGAGTTGACGAATATGGGAAAGGACTTAGGATTTAAGGGTCATGTTAATAATCATCCTGTCAGAATGCAGGTTCAGGTGTTGGAACAGATAAGAATGGGGATGTAAAGAGGTGTGCCAAGAATAGGTGGGTAGAAAGGAGAGGGTTAGCAGAAACCTATTTATTTATCAGACCAAGTTAACAGGCATTTATTCACAAACGCACCACAGAGCCTCTCACACATAAAATTTTTAAATATTCTTTGATAATTCGGTTTATGGAAAAGATAAATTATGTAATATCCATACTTTGTTTGTTTATTATTTTACTATCTTTCGGATGTACGTCTGAGGAAGGGATCGGTGCCTTTTATGTCAAGGATGCGGGTTTAGTCGATCTTAATGATAACTCTACGTGGGACCCTGACGGTGACGGTATCCCTAACGTAGTGTATTCGGACGGCAAATACTACATAAATCAAGACGTCCGTCTGGCGCGAACTAATTATGACCTCTGCCCTTCAGGTTCTCCGGAAAGTATAGTTATTAACTGTTCTGACTGCGAACTTGATTGTAATAACGCAGTTTTAGAGGGATGCAGTAGTGGAAGTGAAAGGTCGAGGTCAAGCGGCATAGCCGTGTATTATCAACATAATATAAGGATCACCAATTGTGAAATCAGAGGGTTTGATTACGGTATATATGCAGAATGTCCGTCGGGTGTGATTGAGAACTGTGAGGTCTACGATTCTAAGACCGGTATTATGCTCTGGCGTGTTAATGACGTTACTGTTTCTAATTGCGAATCGCACGATAATCAGGAAGACGGAATCGGTAGTTATCAGTCTCGTGATGTCCGGTTGGAGGGGAACACAATATATTCTAACTCACGACATGGGGTTTATTTATTTAATACTGGTGGTTGTGATGTTGTAAATAATGATATATTTAACAACGAGAATGACTGTGGAATCGGTGCTGATAGTGTGCAGGATATTGAGATAGATGACAATAATATCTACAACAACAAGTTTGGTGTTTGTGGAAACTTCTTTGATAGTAGGATTTCTAATAACCAGATTTATGATAACTCCTATGACGGGATCGCGTTAAACTCTGGTAATAGGTATAGGATAATCAATAATGAAATCATTTCTAACAGGAGATACGCTATTAACATCGGTAATGCTATAATCTCGGAAGTAAGGGATAACGAGTTGTGCGATAACGAAGGTGAATATGATATATTTCTGGAAGGGGATGGTGATATATCAGAATTAGAAGATAACACCTGTGATTCTGGTAGGGTGTACTTAAACGGAGACATCAGAGGATGTGATAACCCGTGCACTATTACCTGTGTGGATGAGGATGGGGACGGGTACGGTGCGTGTCCCAACTGCGGTCGTGAAAGCGGTTGTGAGCACGACGGTGATGATTGTGATGATGATAACCCTGACGTATATCCAGGTGCTGACGAATTGTGTGACGGACTGGATAACGACTGTGATGACGAGATAGATGAAGGGTTGCCCACTTATACGTACTATGCGGATACTGACGGTGACGGGTACGGCGATCCCGGTTCACCTTACGAGACGTGTTCAACCACACCGCCTGATGGTTATGTGGATGATAACACGGATTGTAACGATACAAACGCGGACATACATCCTGATGCAGTTGAGGTGTGTGATGACGGTGTTGATAACGATTGTGATGGTAATGTAGACTGTGAGGATGACGACTGTAGTTCTGACCCTGTATGTGAAGGTACGGTGTTCCCTGAGGACGGGATGAACATAGTTGAAGATGTGGCGTTCCCACCGGGAACGTACGTCCTCCCGCACGGGTTGAATGTAGGTGGCGATAACGTAAGAGTTGAATGTAGGGGTACTGTACTCATCGGTTCTGAATCGGGAAGGAGTGATCATATCGGGTTAAACATAACAGGTAGGACTAACGTAACCGTTAACGGATGTACCTTCAAGAGATATAAAACAGGTATTCTACTCAGTAATACCGATAATTCCATCATTGCTAATAATACGGTTGAGGAATCGGATGAGGGGATCGTGATAGAGGATAACTCTCAGAACAACCAGATATACGATAACCGGATTAGTTCGGACGAATACGATATCTATTTGAGTGAAGATTCTCATAATAACTCCGGTAATAATATCTGCGAGATATTGGAAGACAGGGACGAGAACTCAGTATCTTGCGGGTCTTGTATCACGCCGTACGATTACATGGTAATCGGGTCTAATTCTAACGTATCCGTGTGTAACGGTAATTACGAAAACCTACACATTTATCTTAGAGGTAGTAATATTACGTTCAGTTGCCGTCCTCACACGATATTCCAAAACAGTTGGATAGAAGTGGATTCAGGATCGCAAGATATAGAGATTTCTGGTTGTACTCTAAGAAACATGAGTTATATTAACCTCAACACTCAGGACAGTAACATATCAGATGTGATCATTCATGACAATCAGTTCTATTATAAATCATCAGTAACAACTCATAGAAACTATTATGTTGATAATGTATACATCGCCCGCAACAACTTTTCCTCTTCATATATGGGTTTAGTTAAGAGTCAGAACGTTTTGGTTGAAAATAATGTGTTCCACTACAATATTTCGTCCGGTGTTCGCACTGCGAGATGTAAAAACATTACGTTCAGAAATAATAGGTTCGTTGGTGATGGTAGGCATTCGGTAGGGTTGGAACATTTAGAGGATGAAAACCTCACTATCAGTAATAGCATTTTTGAAAACACAACACTTACTATCAGGTCGAACGGATGGAATTTCATTAATAACACTGTCCGGCTTGATGATTATCCTGGACTCACCTATTTTACGTTTAGCGGTCGTGGATGCACACTTAAAGATAACGTGATAGATATTAAACATTGGGGCAATTTAGATTTAACAGTTAGCGATAGTTTGATTGAAGGGAACACGATTTCTACTTTTCTGATCATATTCTGGTTTGTAGGGTCTAATAACACAATCGTGAATAACGACTTTGAAGAAACAGGTATTGATCTGGGACATTGGATCTCATATCTCCAAAGGGATTTAAAGATAATCAATAATACATTTGGCGGGCTACGTCTTGGGGATGCTACCGACGTCCTGTTTATGAATAATACATTTTACACGTTAGAGTTGAATAATGTAGAAAATTCTTCATTTATCAATAACTATCAATCACAAGGGTCTACACTGGGCGGTATGTATTTATACGTGGTGAATAATTGTACGTTTATCAATATGACCCTTGGTAATAATGCAAAGTACGGGCTCAAAATAGGAGGGTATTCCACGGATAACTGGTTTATCAATCTGAGGAGTTGTAACAATAGTGTGAACATGACTTCTTACGACGCGGACATCGTAGACATGGTTGGCGGTAACCATTTTGTACATTCTGTATACGATACCTCTTATACTCCGTTCCCGAATGACCGAGAGTACTTTGATAAGGTCGGTAGTTGCGGGAACGTTCGTCCTGCCTGCATAACACTGCAGAACAGTATGATCATAACAGGAGATGTTACTTTATGTCCCGGAACCTACGAAGTGAACGGAGACGTTTTCATGCGTGTGGTGACTGATGGTGTTAACGTCAGATGTAACGGTACGGTGATCAGATACGTAGGTGACGGAGATGGTATTGCTGTACTGGTTAGTGAGGACGCAGATAACGTTAACATCTCTGGTTGTACGTTTGAAGGATTTAAAGAAGGAGTACATTGGTACGGGGATAACGGTGTTTTCATGAATAATCTACTTAATACAACTAGGGATGGAATGATAATACTCGGTAGACGGAATATCAGTATAAAGAATAACACATTCATCGTTAACGGTAGAGCGTCAACCGTGTTGAATTTATCTCATGTTTCAAACGTATCCGTTGAGGGTAATCAGGTCTCAGGACAGAACCTGAATACCGGTATATATCTATCCGATTCGTCCGAAGTCTTCGTAAACAGTAATAACCTCTCACTTTACAGTGGGCGTCCAACCGGAATGTCAATAATCAACTCAAGTCATGTCCGAATTAAGTTGAATAATCTTAATACAACTAGAAATGGAATCACGGTAATCAACTCAAGTCATGTTCAGATAGGGTTGAACAATATCTCAGGGCGGTCGTACAGCATCATTCTAGAAAACATATCTGCCGTTAACATAACCGACAACTATCTATCTAACGCGGGACGGGCAATATACATCAAACCTAGAATAACAAACTTGGCCATACGTAATAACCGGTTTGAAAATATAAGACATTATTATATCTCATTAAGTTTACGCGACAATCTATTTGGTGATTCGGGTTGGAATAAGGATCAATGTTATGAGATTCATGCTGAGAACAACACCGAAGCGAGTACGGGTTATCCTATAATCTTCTACACGGGTAGCGGAACACTTGAAGATAAAGATGTATCACAGTTAATACTGTGCGGTGCGGACGACTCAGTCATGTCTAACATAAGATTTAATGCTGGACCGCCGCCCCGCGTGTTTGAAGCGTATTACACGGATAACGCAGTACTAAGAGAATTCAATGCATCTCATCTCTGGGATTTCATCATTGCAAAGTCGACAGGAGTAGTTCTTCAGGATAGTTATATCAATGGTGTTTTATTCTTCGTGAATGATACTGATTGCTTAGTAGAAAATAATTTCTTGACTCCAGCCTATAAAATACTTGAGAGTGCCGGTAAAAATAATGTGTATAAAGATAATACAATCAACGTATCCAATGGAGGGTTTGTAATAAGCTTTACCGAAGGTGCTGAAATTCTCAACAATAGAATATTTGGTCGCTGGGAGAGTAGTGCTCCATACGCATATAGGCGTGGTAGAAATACGGGTATTTACTTGGGCTTTTATGGAGGACATGATAAGTTGAAAATCATTAATAACACAATGTCAAATTTGACATACGCTATATATTTTGATGATTCCAAAGTCTCCAACTCAATAATTGCAAACAATACAGTAACACATTCATATCATGGTGTACATATATCCTTGAATCCGGGATGGGGTGCAGAACTCCACAACATTACATTCTCAAATAACAAATTCATAGGAAACTTGGGTGGGGTTATATTTGATGTTTTTTCAGGAGTGGATACATCTAATGTTGAGTTTATTAACACAGTATCCTGTAATCTGAAAAGTGATATCAGTTTTAGTTTTTACGGTAGAAACATGGAAGATAAAACCCCAACTGATTATGTAACATTCTACGACACGATCTATGATTTAGCCTCTCCAGACAACGACACCTATTACGATAAGACGGAATCGTGTTATGAGTATATGGGATGTCATCTTCCTAAGATGGATGAGGTGTACAACGATACGTTATTCTGTCCTGGTGATTACCCAGTCGGTGATATTAAGGTGTTGGATAACACAACGATCATCTGTAACGGCACAGTATTCCATCCGTTTGACCCTGAGCAGTTTAATGCTGCATTAAACCTGACCGGCGATAACATTACGGTTTCAGGTTGTACGTTTAAGGGATATCATACTGCGGTCGTTCACGAGACCACTCCATCTCAGGAGGCGTCCTTACACAGACATCTTAAGGACGGTATGTTAACGAATAACACGTTCTTAGATAACAACATAAGTGTCCGGTTGTGGAGAGTGGATAATGACAAGATCTTGGATAACATGTTAGTCAATACCACCGTAGGTGTGTATGTGCATGAATGTGAAAACCTGAGAGTGGACAATAACAACATCACGGTCGGGGAAACCGGTATCTTTGGAAGCGCGAACGAAGGGTTTGTCATAACCGGAAACGTGATCAATAACATGTTGAAAGGTATCCATGTATGGAGCGGTGAGGCTACTGTTGAAAACAACACGATTACCGATAACCGGGAGTACGGGATCCGTGTTGAACACGGTGGTGTCAACATCACAGGCAACATCGTCTGTAATAATATAATAGCAGACATATACGATTGTAGGAGTAACCTGTGTAGTGATAACTATTGCGATTGCAGTGGGGCTGGTTGTCCGCCATGTGAACATAGGTGTAGTGAGACGCCCGGCGGCGGAGGTGTTAGTTGTGTCGTTCCCGTGGACGGGATGATAGTATATCATGATACTGTATTATGTTCTGGAGAATACCGTCTCCCGAGAGGGATCAGAATAGAAGGCCATAACATCACCCTTACCTGTAACGGTACAGTACTGGTCGGGAACGGACCGGGTGACGGTAACAGCGGTATCATCGTATCATACGGGAGAGAGAACAAGGTTGTAGGATGTGAGGTAGTTAACTATACGAACGGTATATTCGTCGCGCATTCGCCTGATACCAATATAACAGAATGTACTGTGAGAGAGACGGACAAGGGAATAATCATTAGGGATTCGTTGAGTAACGAGGTTGAGGGATGTAACGTTACGTCCAGCGGTACGGGTGTGTACATTGAGAATTCTGATCACGTCATCGTGAGAGAATCTCGTATCACCGATACCCTTAACAACGACCCGATTTACGTGAGGTATTCGGACGATGTATCCATCTTAGACAATGTGATTGAGAACTTCGGCGGTTACCGGTTCGGGATAGACGGGTATAGATCCCAGAGATTGAACATCAGCAACAACATCATAAATGGCGGGTCTGATACGGGTTCCAGGATAGGTATACTTCTGACGAGCGGGTCTGATCATGCGACTGTGTTCAACAATACCGTAAACAACGTGTTTTACGGTGTAACGGTTTACACTTCATACAACAACCTATCAAACAACGACCTGTGCGGTGCGGTTCATGGGTTCTCGGTCAGAGGTGGACATAACTACGGTGAGGATAACAGGTGTGATCAAAGCGTGAGTTATCCTGATAGGGATGTGGATATCGTATGTCTTCCATGTGATTGAATCTTTTCTTTCTCCCAAGTCTGTACAATACCACCGCTTTTACTTTACTTTTTTACCTACTTCCGTCTCCCAATAGTCATCCACCCATCACATCTAAAACAGAAAATTGGATGTTGTTATCCTATTCGGTATATCCTGTCCGGAAGGTATAAAATAATTGATATGGAGAAATTTATAACTTCAAACTCGGATAAAGTTATTTACAAAAGAGGTTGTTCTGGTGGAGAGGCAAGAAGTATGTGGACCAAACTCTTGTACGGTATCACAAGTATTTTCGTCGTAATCTCAGTGTTAATATTTGCTACAGTTGCTTATGAGTTTGAAAGTGATAGATCCATACTCGGTGAATTGGTGTTTACGTTTCAGGACTTGCGTTCTTCCCTGGCTCTTTTAACCAGCATTTTTGTGGGTATAACTTATTTTAGTGTTGTTTATAAGAGAAGAAAACAGTACAGGACAGTTGTTCTAATCTTGTTGATCACAAGTTCATTGTACAATCCTATCATGGATAGGCTGGAGAGAACAGTCCTTTGGCCCTACTGTTCTAACGATTACCGATACGCACCAGAATGTTTCAGATATACCTTGGCAACACGCGTCATTAGTTTCCTCAGATACTTCTGGATCCTTAATTACCTATCAACAGCAATCCTCCTCACGTCCATAGTCCTTCTGACCCTGAGTTACTTGAATCTGGATGAGTGGGAAAAGAGGATCATGAATAAGGTTAAGAATTTCAAATCTAACTTCTCGGGATAGTCTTAACCGTGTTCGCTGTTATGTTAAAGAAAGTGGGAGCGACAGCGAAAAAGTTGAAGGAGCAAGAACATAGATGAGGGTAGTCGGTATTAGGTGAAAGTAATAGAGGTTAGGGTCCGATCTATTTCTCTTTCAACCATCTAGTATGAGTTTTCGGGTAAATCTCTTTTAAATACTTCTTTCCGGTTTTTGTCTTAAAAAGAGGGATTCTAGCCTCTTCAAAATGTTTAAAATATCTTTTAATGTCCTCCTTTGAAAAAGTCGGTTTAAGGGAAGGGTCTATACTACCAAGAGAATCGGCTTCGATCAGTAATTGAAAATCATGATCGTCAATTTTGATGTTCTTAAGTTCAGGTAGATCATGTTTTCCAACATAATCACAAATCTTTTCAATCTCATCTTTAGTAAAATAATAATCAAATTCTGATAGAATTTTCTTACAGATTTTTTCTCCCAACTCCATATGTTTCAACTTTTTAGAATAAACCTTGTCCATATTCTCTCTTTTTCCTATATCTACTTCAATATAACCAATATCATGTAAATAAGCAGCCGGAACAAGTATCCTCTCATTTCCACCTTCTTCTTTAATTAATTTTTTCACCCAGTATACAACTCTCAATGTATGTTGGGTCGTCCATTTGCTCTTGTCTTTTTCCAAAATTTTTACAACTCTTTCTCTCAGTAAGTTTTCAATTTCTTTCTTAAGTTTCGAGTTCATAGTAATATAGAGTTAGAACTCATTTAATAAACTTCCTCCCAGGGCATACGAAGTTCAACTGGTTGATCCTTCCTTCAAAGATGTCCTATGGTTTTATATAAGATACATCAGATCTTCAACAGCCATTTCCACAGAGGAACAAATCTTATCTTCCTGCCGTCAATTTTTTCCTCGCTTTCATAATCCCATGTTATAACTAGCAAATCCTTACATTTCAACAATTCATCTGCTTTTAACAATGCTTTGATCTCTCGTCTGTCAACTTCGTCTCTTGCACTTGCATAAGTCACCTGGATAAGTTGATTAATTCTTACTCCTTCCTTCACTACAAAATTGACTTCGCTTTTATGATAGGACAATTCTTTGTAATTTTTTCCTTTTTACAGGGACAATTTTAATGCCCAAAAACGACGGGATAAAATTCTGTTTAAATTTGCATAATGGAGGAGTATTTTTGACAAGAGCGGAAAGGAAGACGATTAAATACCTTAGGACAG
>JAGGXE010000056.1 GCA_021163225.1 Candidatus Micrarchaeota archaeon
AGAAAGTTGAGGAAGCCATGCATCCGAAACTGCTTACCTTATCACTGGCCGGCGAACCGACACTCTACCCGTATCTTCCGGGATTGATCAAACTTGCTAAGGATAGGGGTTTCCTAGTATTTCTTGTTACCAACGGTACGGTCCCTGCCATGTTGGAAAGGTTGAACAGAGAGGACGCGTTACCGACCCAACTGTACATCTCTATGGATGCGCCTGATTTTGAGTCCTATCTTGTTACATGTCGGCCGTCGGCAAAACAGTTCTGGGATAGGTATAACGAATCTTTGAACGTGATGAGGACGTTGAAGGGGAAAACAAGGACCGTATTGAGAATGACTCTGGTGCGCGATTACAACACAGAAAGAATAGAAGGATATGCAAAGCAGATCGAAACGGCTCAGCCAGATTACGTAGAGGTTAAATCGTTCGTCTACGTAGGTGGCGCGCGACATCCGGACAGAAATTTAACACTACAACACATGCTGAGCATGGATGAAATAAGAACCATGGCAAGAGAACTGTCACAGTTAACCGGTTACGAGTATACCGATGAACATGTACCGTCACGCGTGGTTCTGCTTGTTCGAGACAAAGAGGCCATGGATAAACGGATTATAAAATATTAACCTGCTCCACCCGGTTGTCCTGTTCTGTTATCCTGTCGACCTATTCAATCTTTATACAGTGGAAACAAACTATACATATATTTATAAATATATATAGGGAGGAAATAAACGATGAATTTATGGGGTGGTTGAATGGTTG
The DNA here is from genome assembly GCA_021163225.1 of Candidatus Micrarchaeota archaeon. Classification (NCBI taxonomy): domain Archaea; kingdom Nanobdellati; phylum Microcaldota; species Microcaldota archaeon. Next base: position 766 of record JAGGXE010000056.1, read on the forward strand.
AAGAAGTTGTAGAAACATTGGATGTGGGGGGTGAGGAGCCGCTCTCAGACACCGGTTCAAGTAAGGGTAACCGACCGGAATACAGAGTAGTACAACCGATAACAACAAAGGACGGCAGGAATGTTTTTGTGAATGTCGGAGGCATGTGGAAGAACGTTTCTAAAAACGGTACCGAGTTCTATACCCTGAAGATCGGCAAACTCCGACTCCTCGTATTTAAGAACGATAACAATCGTCCGCAACTTTAATTATGAGAGGTGGTAACGATGGGTAAAGGTATAATCACCGAGCTTGAAGACCTCCCAGGAGTTGGACCTGCCAAAGCAGAAAAACTCAGAGAGGCCAACTATGATATGCAAAAGATCGCGGCCGCATCACCTCACGAACTTGCAGAGGTCATAGAGGTAAACGTGAACACCGCAAAGAAGATCATAGAGGCTGCAAAGGATGCGTTGGACACTACCTTTGAGACTGCTTACGAATTTAACGAGCGAAGGAAACAGGTCGGCAGGATCACCACCGGGTCCAAAAACCTCGATGCATTACTCGGCGGCGGTATAGAAACAATGGCTATTACTGAGTTCTACGGTAAATTCGGTTCTGCTAAAACACAGGTCGGGTTTCAATTGGCTGTCAACGTGCAACTGCCAAAGGACCAGGGCGGATTGGAAGGCGGTGTGATATTCATAGATACTGAAAGTACTTTCAGACCAGATAGGATCAGGGAACTTGCCGAATACAAAGGCCTCGACCCTGAGGAAGTGCTCAAGAACATACTCGTTGCAAAAGCGATTAATTCCGACCACCAGATCGTCCTTGTTGAAAAGGCGGAGGACTACATAAAAGAGCATAACATAAAACTGTTGATCGTTGACTCGTTGACATCCCATTTCAGAGTAGATTATCTCGGTCGCGGGTCGCTCAGCGAACGTCAGCAGAAACTCAACAAACACGTGCATACGCTTCAGCATCTGGCAGACAAGTATAACATAGCAGTGTACGTGACCAACCAGGTGATGGATAACCCGGGCGTGCTGTTCGGTGACCCCACTACTCCGATCGGCGGACACGTCCTCGGTCATGCAGCCACTTACAGGGTTTATCTGAGAAGGGGTAAAGACAACAAACGTGTGGCAAGACTCGTCGATTCGCCGTGTCTCCCGGATAGCGAATGCGTGTTCAGGGTAACGGAAAAGGGTATCACGGACTGATTTTCCTTCCCTCTTTTTCCATACTTTTTATAAAGTTTTTTGATGAGATAGAGGACGATGAGTTACAGATTCTTCACTTCGGAATCGGTGTTACCTGGTCATCCGGATAAACTGTGCGACCAGATCTCAGACGCAATACTGGACGCGATACTCCGTAAGGACAGGACAGCACGTGTGGCCATCGATACAACGGTGACAAAGGGTGTCTGCCACATATTCGGTGAAGTCGGTACCCGAGCCAGTATTGACTACGAGAGGATAGCCCGTAACGTGATGAAACAGGTAGGGTACACAGATGAAGAGATAGGTATGGACTACAGGACGTGTGAAGTTATAACCGATGTTCATGAACAATCACCAGAGATAGCGCGCGCAGTCGTTAAAAAAAGGGAGATAGGTGCAGGGGACCAGGGAATCATGTTCGGTTACGCGATCAAACATACAGAAGAACTCATGCCTCTACCGATAATGTTAGCACATCGGTTAGCGGAACGGTTGTACAGGGCAAGGGTCAACAAAGTATTACCTTACCTGAGACCGGACGGTAAGACACAAGTGACTGTCGAATTTGAAGACGGGTTACCTGTACGCGTCGATTCGGTTGTGCTGGCTGCACAACACGACGGGTCGGTACCCAAGGAAAGGATTGAAGAAGACCTCATCAAATACGTTATACTACCGGTGATCGGTGAATGGATGGATTCGAACACTAAGATTTACATCAATCGATCAGGACGGTTTGTGATGGGCGGTCCGGCGGCTGACTCGGGTTTGACCGGAAAGAAACCGGCTGTAGATACATATGGGGGATGGGCGCACCACGGCGGTGGATGTCTGTCCGGTAAGGACCCGACCAAAGTCGACAGAAGCGCTGCTTACATGGCACGGTTCGTTGCAAAAAACATCGTCGGTTTAGGTCTTGCCGATGAGTTCGAACTTCAACTCGCTTACGTGATCGGACGACCTAGGCCCGTGTCTGTATCGTTCGAAACCTTTGGAACAGAACATGTAAACCGTAAGAAGATAGAGAAGGTCGTAAACAGATTCACGTACAGACCGAAAGAGATGATAGAGATGCTTAACCTAAGAAGACCTATCTACAGGAAGACAGCCGTCTTCGGTCATTTCGGTAGAGACATATTCCCTTGGGAACGGATCAGACGTGCATTGTTCAGGTGATAGACAGTGAACAAAATTAAATGGGTATTGATACTGAGTGTAGGTCTTATTGTGTTGTTCATCGTGTTAGGTATGTTGTTTAAACCAGAGGTTGAAGTATACTCCGAAGGAGAACATCAACCGTTGTCCAAAGGGTTTTGGAACATCAGTAATATGGATCTGGTCTACAATGTCAGCATCGGCAACGAATCGGGGTTACTGCATGCGAGAATCAACGTCTCCGAAGAAGTTGTATGTATAACAGAATCTTTTGAAGGAAGGACAACCTATGTATGTTATGATAGAAGAGGCAACGTCATAAACCCGACGAACGCAGAGGTCTCATCATCAGTGTTCCGTCCATGGATGTTGGCTTTAAACGATAGTTTCAGATGGTCCGCAACACGTAAGAGTAAGGTCAGGTTTTCGTTTGAAGAGATGGTGGTTCCAACCGTGTTCACTGTTGAAGTCATCGGGAGAGAAAACGTTTCAGGGATAGAGTGTTACGTTGTAAGGTTAAGAACGGACGACATAGACGTCGGCAGAGTTTATGTATCGATAAAGGACAGGATAATGGTCAAAGAAGAGGTCAAAAACGGGTTGACGATCAGTTTGATATCGAAAAAAGGGTAGAAGCAGAGAAGACGTTCACTGACGTTTTTCCCTAAGCACTATCAAAGGTATTACCCTTCTTCTGAACTCCTCCTTTGCCAACGCTATCGAATCGGTAGTACCTTCCGGAACGGTTATAAGCGGGGGTGCTCCGAGGTCTAATTGGAGGGCACGTGCCCCGATCACGCGCGCCTTCTCGTACTTTGTAAGGTCTTCATAATCCGTAATCTCAACTAGCACCATAAAACCACCTCTCTCATTAAGATATTACAAGTATAAAAATTTATCTTTTTACCTGAGCTTTGTATCCGCGATCGGTTCGGTGGGTGAAGGAATCTCGCGTTTTTCGCTTTTCTTACGACGTTTCCTGGGCCTGTGTTCCTCTTTTGCCACGAACAGTTCCTGAATATCGTTACGTAATCCGACAAGTTCATTGAGTATGTTCTCCAGAAGCATGAGGGACCGTTCCTCCCTCGCCTTCTCACCCGCACCACGGACCGCCTTGATCCTTTCCAATATCTCGTTCACAAGGTCGTCCGGACGGTCTACACCCGGTAGCACACCTTCCTTACCGGTACCGCCAGCGGTGTCGATACTGACCACTCCCAACCCCAACAACCGGTATATCACGGGTTTCTTGACATCCACATTCTCGATAGACACATAAGGTATGTCAACCTGTTTCTTAGCTATCACCCCCTCCCTTATTATTATGCTTTCATCGGTCAGGGTATAGGTAAAACTCCTGTACTTGAGTTCCAACCACAACAGGACGGGGAGAAGAAATATCATCACGACTGCAAGAACGACGAGCATACGCGTCGCATCAGAAAACCTGGAAAGAACAGGTAGGTCGATAGAGACAGCGACTACTGAAAGCACTATCCATACGATCAAACCTGCTACGATGTACTGCATGAACCATAGGTATTTGATCTTAGGGCTCAACCGTCTCAGTTCCAGAGTAGCCATCCGCTCCCCCGTTATAATAGTGCGCTCAACACTTTTAAAAGTTGGGGCCTGCCCACCAACACCTTCTTTACAACAGGCGCGTATTTACCCTGTAACAGAAGAGTGATATCTTCATCCGAAAGCACCCTGAACACGTAGTTAAAATCGTCATCTGTAAGCTTTTCCAGCGCCTTCCTCAAGAGTAATCTCTTCTTAAGTTTTTTACCTTGCGATTTCTCCCACTCTTCAACGAACCTGTGCAACGCCTTTTCGGAGACATCTCTGCTCTCCAACGCCTCGTCCACAACATTGCCTGCTATCACTCCTGAGTGCATGGCCAACGCTATACCTCCCCCGTGGATCGGATCAACGAGGTGCGCGGCCGTCCCTATAACAACTATACCGTTACCGACTATCTTACCGGTGTACAAACCGACAGGTATGAGACCACCTTTGATGGCAACCGGTTGCGCATGTTTGAACCTCTCCTTCATAGGACCTTTCATCCATCTGTCCAGACATTCCTTAGCCGTGCAACCCTGAACATGTCCGCCGATGCCTACACCTACGTTCGCCACATCCTTACCCTTGGGAAATACCCAGAGGTAACCGCGTTTTGCGTATTCGTTCGAGAAGTACAGTTCGATCAAATCCTCACAATCAACGTTGACAAGTTCGTATTCGTACCCTGTATCGCTGTCGTAAAGTGTCGATGCTGTGGCGAGACCTGCCATGCGTGCGACACGCGATTCGGCACCGTCCGCCGCTATCACTACCTCAGCATTGACCTTCTGTTTGCCGTTGTCGTTTTCTATTACAACGCCGGTAACACGGTCCCCTTCCCTTATAACATCAACAACCTCTGATTTCACCGTAATCTCCGCACCTCTGCGGGCCGCATCGATGGCGAGTTGTTTATCGAAGACCTTTCTATCCAGAACATATCCCTTAGATTCATCATATTTTACGGTTAACGATTTTTCCAAATCCGGAGAAAACAGTTTTGCACCGTTTATTCGACACGATATCGCATGTTCATCTATCTTGATACCCAATGCCTTCTCCCAATGTGCACCGAACCCTTCCCCGCATCTGACAGGTGCGCCGATCTCCTTCTTTCTTTCCACAAGCAGCACAGACCTACCTTTTTCGGCCAATGTTTTGGCTGCCATCGAACCGGCCGGACCTGCACCTACTACAATCGCATCATAATTTTCCATAGGATCACCACCTTCTTATTCTTTGATAACTTTTATGGCGCCTGCCGGACAGATCTGTTCGCAGTTACCGCAGTACACACATTTCTCAGGGTCCCATTCTACAACAACATCCTTCAATCTCAACGCCAGGACAGGACACACGCCTACACATGCTCCGCAGTATATACATTTGTCTGTATCTATCTTCACTTCACCCATCACAACACCCCGTTAAACTCTTCGTAAACGACATCGTTGAAACCGTAAGCCAGACAGTATTCATTTATTACATCCTTTTTTAACCCTTTTCTTATGCTACAATCGGGAAGAATAACAAACACCTCACCAGAATCCAGATCCTGTCCTGGTGAGAGGATGAGATAAACACTACCGTCCTTGGAGACGCACACCTCACACTGATAACCCAATGCCCTGGCAATCGCGCACATGAACACTGCTCTGTCCACACCGTCGGCAATCTTCAGTTCGTTAATCTCTTTGAAACTCAACCAGAACGTTACAGGGAATTTCACGAGCCTGATCTCTCTACCGATGTTAACGATCTCTTCAACCGCGCGTTCAACGTCACGTTCAGGAATAAATCCCTCCTCGTTACTTATCCTCTTTTTAATACCCTCAACTATCTCCAGAACCACCGAATCCTCTCTGTCAACCATCTGTTTCAGTTCTGTTATCGTCTTACGCTCATTAGATGCAATAACGTCTGCATACCGGTTAACGATCGTTTTATAGATGAGGAGTTTTCTCTCACATTCCTCCAACAGGTCCGCGTTCTCCTCCTCATCCGACCTGTCCAGCATATCACCCTTCACATTTTTCAGGAACGATACGTCAAACTCGTCCATAACCATAACACTAACCCTCCCTATTTAAACTCCGCAGTACGACGTACAACGAAACCAACGAACACAAAAATAACAGACCCCTCAATAGAGGGATGTTTGCACGTACATCGAATTCAAAAGGAAACTTCAGTAGCTGACCGGCGGCGTTACCTCCGGTAACATCAACCGGTTGCGCATGTTTATTAAATACATCATTTATTTCATCGGTTGTTTCTTCCATACACTTTGCCAGTAGGTACAGGGTCTCCGCCGACCTGTCACCTGTCCTGTTAAGATAAAGAAACTGGGAATAGAACAGTTGTCCCCACCTGGTTTTAGGGGTAAAAGGCGTGATAGGTTCGTGTTTCTCAGTAGTTTCATCCCTGTAACTCTTATAAAACGCCAGTGCGTAACAGCTTTCGAAAAGCGAGGCTGCATACTTACCCTCTTCGTAATCCTGTTGAGCGTACAGGTAATGCTGTTCCGCGTCCTTCGATGTTATGGACGTCTTAGCAAATTCCGATGCGAGATGGTTCAACCTCATCTTTGCAAGATCTCTGAGTAGGGATTCGTTAACAGGGGTACCGTTGGACCTGATATTGAGATAACGTGCTACGGTACACCATGCCTTTGCGCGAAGGACGGTGTTGTACAACATGTATTCTTCCTCATCCGTATCGATCGATGCGGCTTGCTCGGACACCTGAGAAACCGTGTCGTTGGCCCATGTGATACGCATCTCTGCACCGGCTATCCAATCCCAGTTATCATCACGTTTCTCGTGGATGTCCAGAGAAGATAGACAACTCCTCGTAGCCTCTATCTCTTCATTCAAATCAAACCCTTTGTACAGACCGAGCAGGTATCTGACATCTATCGACATGGTAAACACTTTGTTGGCAGCAGTGTAGAGATAACCGTGCTCTATCAGCTTCCGTATCAGAGGTGTTTCTTCCTTATAATAAGATAAAATCTTGTACAACTCACTTCTGTTAGAAACCTCGTTCAGTTCCCTAGATATTCCGTCATCAAACTCCGCCACCATCGTAACCGCTATCATTCTGAAATCGTCCAACCCGGATGTTTCATACCTGCCAACACCATCAACGACTGTGTGCGTAGGGTTATAGGTAGGTGTGTCGAGAGGTTCGTTCGAAAACATCTTGTTACACAGGTCGGTTAGGTTTCGGACGTTGACCAACCGTATACCGTACCTGTCTTCTATAAATGAGGTGAGCAGCACATCGCGGGGGTCATCCAGACTGGTAAGCAGATAATCGTACCCCAAAACTCTCGTTGCCTTCGCCTTCTCTATCAATCCGCCTATCGGTCCTATGACACCTTCATCGTTTATCGTGCCGGTAACGAGCGCGTCAGACCGTGGTTCGCGACCTGTCAACGCGCTGACGAGGCCGAGCGCCATGGCTGCGCCGGCGCTCGGCCCGTCAACGTAGGCACCGGAGACGCCCTCCACATCGAAATAAACATCACAGTCCGAGTTTGACATATTCAGATAATCAAAGGCGGCTTTGACTGCGGACAGTTCAGAGGATTGGGTGTAAGCACCTGTGATGGGATGAATTTCTGTATAGACGTTACCAGTTCCGTTGGTAACCTTGACAGAGATGGTCACAAGCCTGCCTCTGTCTTTACCGACAACTGCGGGAACGACAACTTTACTGGAACCTTCTACACATGCATAGGATAAAGGCATAATAAGGAAATGAAAACATAACATCACTAAGATTAAACCCGAATATCTTCCAAAATCCATCACAACCACTCTCTCAACACCGATCACACCTTTCTTCTCTCTAAAATTTTGAAAAGTGCGGCCACCGGGAGTCGAACCCGGACCTCAAGCTTGGGAGGCTTGCATCCTACCGCTAGACCATGGCCGCACCGTACGGTTGAAAACGTGTCCGGTTTAGAGATATATTTATTCGATCGGCTTTAAAACCTTACTTTCCGCGAAATAGGTTTTTATGTGTATTTTCTCGATAGGTTTATAAAAACGCTTGGAGAAAAAGGAGACATGGACATCTTCGGTAAGGAATACATCGATAGGGTGTACAGAATCATCAAAGGAGAACGGTTTATCCATACCGATTCGTTGGCAGAGAACGTAGGCAAAGATGTTTGGCTTAGGGGTTGGGTCTACAGGATAAGGTCATCTTCAAACTATGTGTTCGTCATACTACGCGACGTTAACGGTATCGTTCAATGCATAGTTACAAAGAACGAAGTGGACAGAGATACTTGGGAACGTGCGAACGGGCTTTACATCGAAAGTTCTTTCCTGGTGAAAGGAGAAGTAGTCAAAGACGAGAGAGCACCTACTGGTTACGAGATTCATGTGAAAGAGTTGTATCCGGTATGCGTCGGCGAACCGTTCCCGATCAGCAAAGATCTATCAACAGAATTTCTCCTCGATGTTAGACACCTATGGGTCAGGTCCAGAAGGCTCACCGACATCTTCAAAGTCAGACATTACACGTTAATCTATCTGAGAGAGTTCTTCAATAAAGAAGGGTTTTTTGAGATCCCGCCACCGATAATAACGAAGAATGCCTGTGAAGGAGGGTCGCAGGTGTTTCAGGTTGACTATTTCGGTGAACCTGCATACTTGAGCGAGAGCGGACAGTTGTACGCTGAAGCATTCATATATTCGCACGAAAAGGTGTATCTGTACGCGCCGTCTTTTCGCGCGGAACGTTCCAGAACGGTCAGACATCTTGCAGAGTACTGGCATCTCGAACCCGAAGCCGCTTGGATGTTTCACGACGATAACATACGACTCCAGGAAAGGATGATAGAACATGTCATCAGAAGATTGGTCGAGAACCATGGTCCATTGCTCGAAAAGTTGGGACGAAGTCCTGACTCGCTTAAAGAGATAAGGGCACCGTTTCCCAGAATAACCTATGACGAAATGGTGGATGTTCTCAACAAAAAAGGGTTAAGGTTTAAGTGGGGGGATGACCCGGGAGCGGATGAAGAGAAGGCGCTCACTCAAGACTACGATGTTCCTCTGGTTATTGAAAGGTATCCGAGAGATACTAAAGCGTTCTACATGAAGGTCGACCCAGATGACGAACGTTACGTACTGAACGATGACGTACTCGCGCCGCAAGGGCACGGTGAAATCATCGGAGGTTCTGAAAGAATCTGGGACCTGGAAGAGTTGATCGATTCGATGAAACGGTTCGGTCTCGACCCTGAGAACCCTGCCTATAAATGGTATGTTGATTTACGGAGATACGGTTCCGTACCGCACAGCGGATTCGGTCTTGGGATAGAAAGGTTTCTGAAATGGATACTTAACCTTGACCATATTCGAGACGCGATAGCCTTTCCGCGAACGATAAACAGAGTTTATCCTTGAGGCAGAACTCTACGCTTTGGCAGGTCTGTACTGCTTCAACAGTTGATAGACCTTTACCGCAGTCTCCTTACGAAGCTCATAATCAGGTATCACAGAGGGCAGACGCGATAACTCGTTCAACCAATTTCTAGGTTTTACCCGGATACCGCCAGTCCCCACACCCAACTTATGCGACAGCGTGACCAGAGGGGAACCGGAAACGTATTCCCGACAACTCTCCAGTATGAGATTTATACAGATCCTTCTATCCTTGTCATACGGAGTTTCCTTTATGACCCTGAAGAGTCCATCGATATCATCCTGTTCGTACAACTGTTCGATCGCAGTAATCCTGATTCCCCGATGTTTGGAACGGAGCGCTATCGTGATCATCCAATCATGATACATTCTGGCCAATGCCGGATCATCTCCGATATAATCTCTGAACGGTAAGATGTTCCGCTTAAACAGTTCGAAAGCAACGATTTCGTCATCGGTAGAAAGAATACGGTCGACCGTTTCCACACCCACCTTTTCAAGGGTTCGTCTCCGGTCGATATCAAAGGTCGGCATATATTACATAAAGAGAGAGGATTTAAAAATGTTGGACCTTGGACGTCTGAAAACACAGGTTGTTGTTGAAGAAAAATTTTATTAATGCAGAAGTTTGATTGTAATCGATGATAAACGATAAAACGGTCGATGAAATTCTGAAAGCCCTGTTAGAGCTTGAGATCAGAGGCAACGGTTTCTCAGAGAGGTTTGCGCTTGAGTTGCCTAAAGAGTTCAGGAGGGTCTTGGTTAAGAAAGGAAACAGATATTTCCTACCAGATTCGCTGAGAAGCAGGTATAAGGTTGTTCTGACGGGAGGTGTGTTCGATATATTACATTACGGACATATCTATACACTCAACCGCGCAAAGAAGTACGGAGATGTACTGGTAGTGGTAATCGCACGGGACGAGACCGTTGAACGGTTGAAAGGTAAACTGCCTGTACATAACCAGAAGTACAGGAAGGCGATGGTTGAACAGCTTAAACCTGTCGATGTAGCGTTGATCGGGTCAAGGAATAGGTTGGCCACAATAAAAAGAGTACGTCCGGACGTCATCGTGTTCGGTTATGATCAGAAACCATTTGTAGATGCTGCATCGGTAGAAAGGATAACAGGAAAACCGTGCAGGATAGTCCGACTCAAAAAACCGATAAACGACAAAATATTTAAATCGTCAAAGATAAAAGACCGTTTAGGTGTATGAATGGAATACCTGGCAGACCTTCACATACACTCGCGTTTTGCTCGCGGTACCTCACCACGGATAAACGTTGATAGATTGGCGGATTGGGCAAAAAAGAAAGGGATCAAACTACTCGGAACCGGCGATTTCACCCATCCTGGATGGTTGGAAGAACTTAAAACACATCTCGATGCTGATGGAAACGATTCGGGTTTGTACCCTTACAAAGGGATATACTTCATACTCGCTACAGAGGTCAACACTGTTTACGTTAAAGATAAGAAGATCAGAAAGGTTCACCATTGCGTTCTGGCACCATCGTTTGAAGTTGTTGAACAGGTGTCGGACGTGTTATCCAGATACGGTCAGTTGGACACGGACGGACGTCCCACGTTATCGATGAGTTCGCCCGAACTCGTTGAGGTCTTACGTTCTGTTTCCGACATGATAGAGGTTTACCCTGCGCACATATGGACGCCGTGGTTCGGTGCGTTCGGTTCGAAATCAGGATTCGATTCCATGGAGGAATGTTATGAAGACCAAACCAGGCACATCCATGCCTTTGAAACGGGTTTATCATCTGACCCGCCTATGAACTGGCGGTTGAGCGCGTTGGACAGATACACGGTGTTGTCAGGGTCTGATGCGCACTCTTTAGAAAACCTGGGACGGGAAGCCACCGTGTTCGACCTTCAAACCCCTTCATACAGAGAACTGATAGAGAAGATCCGTAGAAAGGAGACGGTTAAAACAGTGGAATTCTATCCTGAGGAAGGTAAATACCATTACGACGGGCACAGGAAATGCGGAATAGTGTTATCACCGGAAGAGGCAAAAAAATTGGGTAACATATGTCCTGTTTGCAGAAAACCGTTGACGTTAGGCGTGCTTCATCGTGTTGATGACCTGGCAGACAGACCATCAGGTTACGTGCCGGAAAACGCCGCGCCGTTCGAACATCTGATACCGTTAAGAGAGATCATCTCTCAAGTCTACAAAACATCAAAAACATCGAAAAAGGTCCAGAAGATGTACGATGACCTTGTAACATATTTCGGCAACGAATACAGGGTACTTCATGCCAAAAAAGATTATCTGTTACAGATGGTTGAACCTAACCTCGCGGAGGCTATAATAAGGGCAAGGTCCGGACTGGTGAACATCCGCCCCGGTTATGACGGTGTTTACGGCGAGGTCCTTGTCGATCTGCAGAGGAACGGTTCTACTGAAGACCGGAGAAAAATCAGAAGGGATAACACGCAGACCACACTTTACGATTTCAGACCTTAATCTTCCCCTCCTGCCCCCTTACCTTTCTCGAGCAGTACGGCTAACACGATAAAAACTATCAACGCACCCGCAACCACGAACTTGATATCATAACCCTGATTGTAAGCTACGTATCCGACTACTCCTCCACCCAACACCGCGAACAGGATACGGAGTACGCGTTTAACACTTTCAGGTGGAGAATAACCCGAAAGAAGAACGTATGTCATGACGCCGGCAATCGCCCCTATCAACAAAGCGTAACCTATTTTCAGATAGAACACATTATAACCGAGATAAACAACACCTCCGAAAACCGCTACTGCCGCCAGAATCCTGAACGCTTTACGCAGGTTATCGGCAATGTTACCCATGTGCAAATATCTGTACTAAATCTTTTTAAATATAATCAAATTCTTCCATCGGACCCAAGTGATTAAAAAATGAAAGTGTTGTACGTTCATCCTCTTATTTTGATCAGATCGTTTCGAATGTCGAGTTTTGGTCGGACGCGTACGGGTATCTTATCGTACGGATAACCCGGTTTCAGACCCGGTCTAACGTCCTCATCAATCAACCCGTCACAATCGTCGTCCCTACCGTTCGCGCGGTCAAACGCACCGGGATGTACCCTCGGATCAAGGTCGTCACAGTCCACGTACACGTTATACCCGTCACCGTCCATGTCCATTATATCTATTCCCAAAGGCACACAGTCAGGATCCTCATCATCCAACAGACCGTCACAGTTGTTGTCCACCGAATCACCACAACACTCGGTGGTATGTCCAGGGTTGACACAGATCGCGCATGCCGAGGTACCGTCAGAGGGACAACCCGGGTCACAACCGCTCGGGTCGGTGGGACATCCCGGTGGATCGCCAGACGGGTCGTCCAGACAATCAGGTTCTATGTATTCGCCCGTTGTGATGTTATAACCGCAAGTAGTGTACCCGTCTCCGTCCGAATCAAAATCTTCGTCAAACAATCCATCACAATCCTGGTCTACACCGTCGCATACCTCGGGAGCACCCGGGTATACTGTCGCGTTCGTATCGTTACAGTCCACTCCTGTAAACGAACCGTCTAAGGTGGAATACCCACAGATCGTGTAGGTATCTCCATCTGAGTCAAATCCTTCGTTTATATTACCGTCACAGTTATCATCGTATTCATTACATATCTCGGTCGCACCAGGGTTGATGTCAGCGTTCGTATCATTACAGTCCACTCCTGTAAACGAACCGTCTAAGGTGGAATACCCACAGATCGTGTAAGTATCTCCATCTGAGTCAAATCCTTCGTTTATGTTACCGTCACAGTTGTCATCGTATTCATTACACACCTCGGTTGCTCCGGGATGTATATCGGCATTAGTATCGTTACAATCTGTGTTATCAATTACGTACCCGGTCGGTGGTGTGGAATAACAGGTAGTATAAGGTGAAGCGGGATCACCATAGGTGTCACCGTCCGAATCCGAGTAATAGGTGTACGTGGGTAACCCGTCGTCCGCATAACCGTTACAATCGTTGTCCAACCCGTCGCATACCTCTTCCGCACCCGGATGAATGTCAGGGTTACTATCGTTACAGTCACCCGATCTCCAAGTATACCCAGGAGACGGACAATGTCCATCCATGGTTGTTTCTCCGCCGTAGGTGTCCGAATCACCATCGTAGTAATAGGTACGGGTTGCAGTACATAACCCAGCGGGATCTGAGGTCTCACAGTAGTTATCCGTATACTCATTAGAACCAGATTCCTTTATATCATAAGTTCCTGAGCCACAGATGATGTTGTTCCTGATATGGTTGGATGAAGAGGAAGACATGTATACCCCATAACTACCGCTATTCAGTATTATGTTGTCTTCCACATCGTTGTTATCTGAGTACCGTAGGTATATGCCTCTATACAAAGATTCAATGTAATTGTTTGAGACGTTGTTGTTATAACTATCTTTCAGCCAAATTCCATAAAGATAATTACCGCTGCTACAGATGAACGTGTTATTGTAGATGAGCGAATTGGTCCCGTCAAAGAATTTGATACAAGTTGAAGAACCTGTTGGGGTGGTGAAGAGGTTATTACTTATATTAGAGTTGGATGTGTCTCTCACCTTAATCCACGAGTTGTTGAAGAACCGGTTGTTTGCTATCACCAGATTGTTTATGTACCTTAAGTAGATGCTGTAGGTAGAATAACTCACGGTTGTGGCATTGGAAAACGTATTGTTGACTATGTGCAACGGACTGTACCGTAACCAATAATCCAGATTCCCCGATGTGATTGGGGTACAGTTGTAGAAGGTGTTGTTGGCTATGAGGTTGGGTGAGAAGAACCTATCAGTAAGACCGTCTATATGGATCACTCCGTATCCCTCGTAGTATAGGTCCGGGTCGTCCACTACAACATTCTTGAACGTGTTGTTCCTTATGACGAAATTCGCCCAACGCATGTGTATGGCAATACCGCACCCTGAGATGTTTTCGAACCGATTGTTCTCAATGAACAACTCGGTACGAGTTCCAAGTTGGGTTATCGGTGTTGGCAGATTGACAAAATTACAATTCCTGATAGTACCCTGGGATATCACTATCTCGCCCACATCACCATACCCTAAATTATCTTCAGAAGATGTATCATAGGGATACGTGTTAAAGTCAGATGTGATCGTTGCACCGTTACAGTCTAACGTTTCAGGGGACGGGGTCCAGAATATTAACCGGTTATCCTTGTCAAAGTAATAGGTGATGTTACACAGTTCTAACGAACCCGACTCATGGGTAAACGTACCTTTATCAAAGGATAATCCGTCCGGATAACTATCAAACCAGTACAGGTTAACACAATCGTAATCCTCAGAACATCCGTGGACACAGACCGACCCCGATGACGATGAACAGACGGTTCCGTTAAACTGATTGGTTCCGCTGACCACATTCACGTCAACAGTGCCACCGCAGAATGTATTATAATAAAACTCGTTATCGCTAGACCCCTCCACATACAGGGAATCAATCACACTAGATTTGACGTAATTCCCTTCAAACCGATTGTTGTTTGAATCAACCACCTTAATCCCTTCCTCACAGTTCAAGACCTTGTTCATCTTGAACCTGTTAGAATCTGAATTATATATATCAATACCTGTGTTTGACCGGTTTATTATCAAGTATTTGATGACTACGTTGGTACTACTGTCAATATCCACTCCGGTATCAAAATTGTCCAGTATGATATTCTTTATATGAACATCAGAATGTCCGTTTATACGTACCCCAGTTCCGGTACCTGAACCGGTGATCTTATAACTTCTACCGAGAATGACTACGTTATCTGATTGCACGTCAATACAAACAGGGGAGGATGAAGATATATCTTGAGTGACAAAGTATGTGCCGGGTGTTGAGATAACCTTACATGAATCTATCTTGTACTGGTTTTTTATACACATATAACCGTCAACAAACCCGTTCTTCTCAGGGTCTGAATCATCACAATCTTCTACATCGTTACCCGCACATGAAGAGGGACACGTTGAAGGCTTCTCACCTACCCCCCACCAACAATAACCGTCTCCATCACTATCCCTACATTCTTTAGTGTATGCGGTACCGCTGGGCGGGATCAGGCCATCAATCGTTATATAATCAAATTCTGAGAATTGTAGTATGTATCCGTATCCGTCATGACCCCACCAATCACCCCAAGAGTTCTTGACCTCTAATGCGTTGATACCGTAGTTTGTGAATATCTTGAACCCTACTCCAGTTATAACATGATCCCACCAATTTATCCCGGTCGTCATGGGACCGTTGGATGTCATGTTTCTGTAATAGTTCACCACGTTAGGGTCAAGCCTGTCAATGTAATAATCAACGAATACGACATCGCTGTGTCCTGTGATCTTCCATACCCGGGAACTCCAATCACTACATTTATCACTACACGGTGCATCGGATTCTGTGTATGGGAAACATTCCTCATCAACTACTCCCGTGCTTTGAATATAATCATAGGCATCTGGATAATTGCCGCCATAACATCCTCCTGCACCGCTACATGATACCAAATCTTGTTCGCTCAGGTTCACGTCAATGTGCTGGTTATAGTAGAGGTTTATGTACGATTCTAACGCTCCGATAGTACCGAACGCCCAACAACTCCCGCAATACCCCTGGTCTTTGACAGGGGTGAGCCAGTTCTCACCGTGTGCAGTTCGCCAAGAATAACCTATCACATAATCGCTATCCTCTATTGACGTCATAAACTCTTCGTAACTCATGTTGATGGAGAACGGTGTGAACAGACCCGACTTGTAGTAGATGATCTCTTCCTGAGCACGTAATAAGGGAACGTACCCATCGGATGTTTGACCGTGAGCCAGTCGTTCCTTTATCCTCTCACCGTTTACGGTATACTCGTATACGTGGTCGTCATCTATGTTCAACAAC
>JAGGXE010000057.1 GCA_021163225.1 Candidatus Micrarchaeota archaeon
GCCAGTACATCCGGCGATTGTCAGGGCTCCTATGAGAATTGCTATTGCCAGCATCACACCTAGCATTTTCATCTTTAATCACCTCCTAAATTGAAAGAATATGTTTGGTAATGTTTAAAAATTTGTTTATCTATCGCCCCGTAGATGTCTTTGTGAATCATTCTTTAAAAATTAATCCACTGAGTTGAAGGCGGAACAAAAAGAGAAGATGGAAAATAAGAATATGATAAAAAAGTACTACGAGAATGAGTGATGAGTAGGTAGATATTTGGTATAAAACTTAATCCTCTGCATTGAGTTGATTATTGGATTTATTCACAAGTGCATTTTGTAGATCGGACTGAAAACTTTTTTAAATAGGTCGTTCAAAAATAATTCTTGTAATAGGGCCCATAGCTCAGCCTGGCAGAGCGGCTGGCTCTTAACCAGTAGGTCGAGGGTTCGAATCCCTCTGGGCCCGTCAGTTTCTGTTCATCAACAGGTGTTCCGTATGGACGAAAAAGAAACAGATTACAGAACTGACCTGAAAAGACTTTTCTTTCATCTGAAACCTGTTGCTATGATAACCTGTCTCAAAGATGGTTCTGAATGGAGTATATCTCAACTTGCTAAAGAAAGCGGGGCGACCTATGTTTACACCCACGGGATAATAAAAAGATTGGTTCAGGCAGGTTTTGTACATACCAGACTGGAAGGTAAAAGGAGAATGGTTAAACTTACTGAGGAAGGTTCTGTAATAGCACAGTTGTTGGAGGAGGCGTTACGTAAGATCGATGATATCTACGATCAACAGGCCACTGCTTCCGAACCTGAAGAATAATTTTTTCGGGATCTCACACCGCTCTCACAAGAACCTTTTTTCTTGCTGCATTTTTAACATGTTCATAATCCTTGAAATGCGAATATGCAACAACGTAAACCGTGTATTCGCCCGGCGGGGTGAGCGTTGACCCGTAAATCTTGAAATTTACTTCTTTTTCTTCACCGGGTTTGAGCACACCCAGTCTCTCTTCACCGCGTTTCTGAATGAGTGTGGAATTTACACCTAACTGTTTAGGACAGACAACTATCACCGAAGTTAAATGTTCCTCATCACTGACGTTTTTTATCCATACATGAAGTGTTATACTGTCGTTTTTTCTTGCGACCAGCCGAAACGGTTCCAACCTTGTAACTATCTGGAATAGACCGTGACCCTTCTCTTCCTTACCGCCGAACATCTCCCTAAGTTTATCGATAAAACCCATCTTCCTCACCTCTTCTTCCGTGTTGTTTTCTTTATCTTCCTCCTCGTTTTCCGTTTCGTCTTGGTTCTCTTCTTTTCTGTCTGTCTAACTCCCTCCCCTACGGATTCAATTTTTACGTGTTCTGTAAACTCCTTCCTGGACACGGGCACGGGCATTTCTCTACGATAGATGAGATAGAATGCATACCCTATATCGCTATCCCTAAGGCTTGCATAATGCTTGTAAAGATCCGTGCATACGATACAGTGTAAAAGAAAGTTGCTGTCTCAACAGAGTAGGCAACAAAGAACAACAACAATCCTGTCCACACTATCATCCCCTTTTTCATGATTTTAGTAGTGGTGTAGTAGGAGAAGAGGGTGGTGGAATGTTTTATCTTGTTCCATTTCATGTAGAAATATCCGAATATGACCAACGCTAAACCTACCACAGATAGTTTGAACACAGATGTCCATAGATAAACGTACTCAGGTTCTAACTCCAGCATTCTTTCCACCTGATTAAAAATAGGATAGATAACTATAAAAATCCTATCGCATTATTCTCTCACATGTGCATCCTTTCCATGGAAGGTAATCGGGCGGTTATGGATTGTTTGAGGTGCGGTCTGGGCCTCGGCTCAGGCAAGTGCATAAACAGTCATCTCAAGGCATTGGCAGGTTCCGACCGTTTACCGATCACATGCAGATATGAGGAAGAGGTCGTTGTAGAACTCGATGAAGAACGTACCAAGATTCTTTCCGAATACATCAAAGTGGTACAGGAGATAGATAGGATTGCGGTGGACCCGAAGATATACGGTATGAAAGAGGATGACAACTACTACAACCGGCGCGAACTTTTAAAACAGGTTCTCGAGGAAGTCTATATGGGACCGCAGATGGCGGTCCGCACCCTGGAATCCTATGAAGAACCGTATCCTACACGTAGCATGTTTTACGAAGGTTACGCATTGTTCAAAGAAACGGTGAAAAAGATTACCGAAATGTTGAAGAACACGGAACTGTACAGATTATGCGAGGAACACGGCGACCTTCAACATGCGTTTCTCCATGTGCTGAACATGTCTGGGTTTGAATTGATATCGTCTCTCCAGCTCCCGCTCCCGAAGGGTGCCAAGCTTAAGCATAAATACGATCTGACTAAAACGTTAACCGTTGAGATATACGAGATACCTCACAAAGAGGAACTGTTATACCGGCAGAAGAATAGGGTGATAGAAAACCTCCCCGAAAACCTTCTGAACCTGCTAAAACAGATCATCAAGAAGAATATGCGGAAATCCTTCTCGGGTACGGACATCAGAACTATTTATCAAGAAGTAGAAAGAAACATCCGCGGTCAAATACTCGATGAGGCTATGCTCCAGAACATTACAGTATCCAACGAGCAGGCTAACGAGATGGCACGCGAAGCAGCTTCCTGGGTCATAGGATTAGGTGCACCTATCGAAAACATCGCTCTCGATAAAAATGTCAGCGACATATACATAGATAGTCAAAATGCACCCATATACATTGAACATGCGGAGTACGGCATCTGTCACACACCGTGGCGGTACAACAAGGAGATGATGGAAAGGATGTTCACCAACATCATGATCCAGAGCGGTGAAACCCGCAAGTTCGATGAACGTAACCCTGTCGTCGATGTTTTTGTGCCGAGATTGAACATGAGATGTCATCTCCAACGTCCGCCGGCAACGTTCAACGACCTCCAAGCAGCACTACGTATCATGCGTACCGAACCGTTCACGTATCCCCTCTATCTCAAGTATAAATCGATGTCACCGTTCTTCGCCGGATACGACGATTTAATGGTCAGTTTAGGGTCCAGCGAGGCAGTGCTGGGTCTGAAAGGGTCCGGTAAGACGTCTCTCGTCGGTGCAAAGATTGCGGCGATCGGTACATCGCGCCGTATCCTGCCAATACAGGATATCGAAGAGATCCCTGTGAAGGCTTACAGAAAACGAGGGTTTCATATAGGGTCTGTAAGGGTACAATCCTCAGAGAAGGAACGTGAGGGGTCGAACGAATTGGACCTGGTCACCATGGCCAACGTGTCGTTGAGGTTAGGGGATGCGTGCGTGATCATCAATGAGATACGGTCGCGGGTGGCTATACAGGGTGTTATCAACCTTCTCAACACACAACCAGGAGTGTTTTTGCTCTACAACTTCCACGCCGAATCCCTCCGGGATGTACAGGATAGGTTGGAATTGGTGTTCGGTATACCGTCCGCGGCGATGTTCAGTACCGACCGTTACACTGTGTTGTACAAGGTACGGTTCGGCAGAAAGGGTAAGGTTTACCGTGTGATCGGTAAGCAGTACGAGACGGATATGGATGGACATAAGTTCGTTGAGGTGTTTACTTTTAAACGCGGTAGGTCTATAGAGGATAGTCAGTACGTATGTCATTTCTTGGCCAACCCAGAGGCAAGCGCCCAGTCACTCGAAGGTGTTGATCTGGTGAAACTGTTCAAGAACCTTCAGTTTGTGTTCATCCCGCCGGTACTTAAAAAGAGGGCGGAACAGATAGGTCTCACTCCGAAGCAGTGTATAATGCAGGCGTTCTTCAAAGGTAAAGTGTACGATGATATCTATCGAAAAAGTATCGAACTCAACGACCCATATCTTCTCGAACTCGACTTCGTACTCAAATGTAATACTGAGGCAAACCTTCTGTTGAAGCAGATGGAAGATGAAAACGGTAACGTGGACTACGGCAAGTTGATACCTATCTGGAATGAACGGTTTGCACAGCTTGTAGAAGAAGACCGACGTGCACGGTTGGGCACTACAAAGTGATGGAAAAACGGATAGTTTTAAATCTCCGGACATCTACTTTTTATTCTGATGTCGATAGCCGATAAGATCAGAGAATTGGAAGAGGAGATTGCGCGTACTCAATACAACAAGGCTACCGAACACCATATAGGATTGTTAAAAGCGAGGATAGCAAGATTACGGAGAGAACTGGCCAAACGTTCTAAATCTAAAGGTGAAGGGTTCGAAGTTAAGAAAGGAGGAGATTCAACGGTAGTAATGGTAGGGTTTCCCTCTGTAGGTAAATCCTCTCTGTTACGCGCGTTAACGGGTAAGGAAACTGAGATAGGAGAGTTCGCTTTTACAACGCTCAACTGTGTGCCTGGGATGATGGTGTATAAAGGCGCACATATTCAGATCCTGGACCTCCCGGGTATATTGAAGGGCGCATCGCAAGGGATAGGTAGGGGTAGAGAGGTGTTGTCTGTAGCCCGTCATGCAGATTTGATAATGATCGTTCTGGACGTCTACAACCCGCACAGAGAAGTCATAGTTCGCGAACTGTTCAACATCGGTATACGGTTGGACAGGTCACCTCCCGATGTGACGATTACCAAGAAACATCGCGGCGGTTTATCCATCAAATCCACTGTCGAACTCACAAAGATCGATGAAAAGACGGTTAGAGATGTGGTCTTTGAGTACGGTATCCATAACGGTGAGATAGTCATACGTCAGGATATTGATGTTGACGAACTTATCGATGCGTTAACAGGCAACCGCGTGTATGTGCCCAGTTTAACAGTGGTTAATAAAGTGGACCTCGTCACTGAAGATTATCTTAAAAATTTGAACTTTGATTTCATACCTGTTTCTGCAGAAACAGGACTGAACATAGGTCTACTTAAGGAGGAGATATATTCACGTTTATCGCTCATCAGGGTGTTTACCAAACGTAGGGGCGAGGAACCGGATTTTGAGAACCCGATGATACTGCGTGACGGTTCCACAGTGAGGGATGCGTGCCTCCGGTTGCATAAAGATATGGTTAGAGAGTTCAGGTATGCTCAGGTATGGGGACCCAGTGCCAGGCATCCGGGTCAACGTGTCGGATTGGACCATGTTCTCAAAGACGGTGACATAGTGATGATAATCACGAAAACGGGAAACATTTAAAATTTGCAGTACTAAGAATTATCATGTTGAGGACTGAAGAAGAGATCGAACGGATAAAGGAATGGTGCAGACGTATTAAGAAAGAACGCGGTCGAACATATATCATAGAACGGAATCCGTTCAAGGACGAGATAGATTGGATGCGTAACAAGGTTTACATCGAGATAGACCGTCCTTTGCATATGGCTCACAAGGAGTCGTTGGTCTACGATTCCACTACTGATACATTGTGGGAATATATGAACGGTAATTGGCGTCGTGTCGAACCTACTGCTTACTGACGGAGGTGGATGGTATGGGGAGTATGAAGTACAAAGATGTTAAGATAGAATTGTTCGGGCATGCGAGCGTAATGCTGGAATGGAACGGGTTGACCGTGTACATCGACCCTTATGTATTACCCGAAAACCCGAAAAAGGCGGACATCGTCTTGTTCACGCATGACCATTACGACCATTGCGTTGACCCGGAGAAACTGCTTAAGGAAGATACAGAGACGATCTCCGTGGCGTGCAGGTTCGCCAAACGTAGGGTCAACATCGGCGATGAAATCGAGGTCAAGGGGGTTAAGATAAAAGCAGTCCCCGCCTACAACATAGACAAACCGTTCCATCCTAAGGGTAAGGGTGCAGGTTACATAATCACTATGGATGATGTCTCCGTTTACCATGCCGGAGATACTGACGCAATACCTGAGATGAAGGATTACAGATGCGATGTTGCACTCGTACCTATCGGCGGCAAATATACTATGGATGTAGAGGAGGCCGTAAAAGCGATCTCGATGATCAAACCGAAGATAGCCGTTCCTATGCATTATAACACGTTCGAAGGGATAGAGGCGAGCCCTTCAACATTCAAGGAGAAAGTCGAATCCCTGGGTGTAACCTGTATGGTTCTTTACTGAACCTCACTTTTTCTTCCTTTTACTTTTTCGCTTTCTTTTTGATGGTTTTATTTTTTGATGTTTTGCTTCCGCTTTCTTCTTCACACGTACTTTTTTCGCTTTTCCTTTGCCTATCCTTTTGGTCCTACGTTTTTCGGACGCTTTTGCTTCCGTTTTCCTTTTTGTAACATGTTTCTTTACTTTCCTCACTTTCCTTCTAACGGTTTTCTTTACCTGTGGGTGTAACCTTTCGTATTCTTCAACGTACCCTATCATCAGTAAAGGCAGAGAGAAGAGAGGTATCAACACGATGTTCAGCACGGGTATCAGTGAGGTTGTTACAAAGAGTAGCATCAATCCAGCAAACCGAAACGGTTCATGGATAACATCTGCCAGGAAAGAGAAGGAATAGAACGGGGATATATGGTTTATCGAGATCGGGACAAGGGCGTACGCTACCGTGATGAGCAAAAGTACGGTTATGACATATCCTCCTACGATAAACGCGTAGAACACTGCATTGTGACCGAACAGGATAGGGTCGGCGTTTCTGTCGAACTGCATCCCAACATATATACTCAACGGTATACCCAGTGTTATCAGTAGAAGCGTTAACATGACAGGAAAAGGTTTTGTTGTGTACGAATACGCCAGCTCGGTGTACTTGAACAACCCGTTTTCCGACCCATGGATTACGTTGTGCAACGATTTTATGTAGGCGCATGCAAACATCCCTGAGAGAAACAGTAGGATGATCAGCATGGTCAGGAACGCAACCCCCAATACGTACAATGAGGTGGTTGGGTCTATTCCGAGAACGGTTCTTACGAAAAATGTTATCAGAGGTATATTTAACACGGCTCCGACGGATAGACCTGTGAAAAACAATAGCAACACAGTTGCCGATAGAACATCCCTCGGTTTGGAAAGATAGACGTTCAAGGATTCGCTCAGTAACCCTTTAACCATCGATTAACCATCCACCTTAATTTTTAAATAGTTAACATTCTCAAATTTTAACGTGATACATATGAAAAGGTGGATGGTCGCTCTTCCGGTTCTGTTATTCCTTATTTTGGGTGTAGTGATATACGCCGAGGAGATCTATCCCGGTGATATATATTCGCTTCCCGGTGGAGAACAACAAAACTCTGGGGTAACGGGTCCTGTGACCGGTAACGTCTCAGAAACCGATAACATGACTACTGAGATTCCCGTCCTACCCACACAGATCAGAAGGTTCTGGAAATCGTCCGCCTGGGAACACAAGAACCCTTACATGAACATGAAAGAGGATGCGTGCACCCGACAGTACAACTATATCCTTCAGGAGAACATGTATCAGATAGGGAACGTGGACAGTTCATGGATAATCTCTCCGTCCGACCCTTTGATCACAGAGTTTGACAGTAATGCACATACCAACGTTGCAGACCTGATCCGCGAGGCGCGCGAATACGCTGATGCGGCAAAAAGTCATGCTGACAACGCAACAGAAATCTTCGATAGACGAACAGGGTTTTCTAAGAAGACAATTAAGAAAATTGCTGCAGGTGCCGTGTGCGGGGCTGTAGGTGCTGGAGCAGCTCTCGCTACCGGTGGAATAGGAGGCATTGTGGGAGGGGCCTGCGTCCTGGCAGCGGATGCTACTATTAAAGATATTTCCTGTAGCGTTTCTACGATTGCCACTGCCGAATGCGAATATTGTCACGAAACCGATGAAGGTACGGAATGTTACGATGTCATCGAAAAAATCAATGTGGATTTTTATACTCGTTTGCCTTCCAACTGCGACCTTCGGGAGATTGAGAGTACAGAAACGTGTAGCGACGGTATATCAACATCAGGTTGGAATATCTACGATGCATGCGCGGTAAAGGAATACTGCGACGGCGACCTGGCATGGTATATTACTGTCGGAAGTGTCTGGGGACAGGTTACATCAGCAGTTTCGGGTCTTTTCGGCGGAGAAAGGAGGAGTTGTAGACTTCATGAGTACTCATCGCATTGGAAAGCTGCAATGTCCAATGCTGCGTCAGCGTTGGAAAAGGCAGCCGAGGCGAACCGTATCGTACTCAACAGGATCCAGAAGAAGATCGATAACCTTGACCAGATGGGTGCGGATTACGAGACCTATTACGGCGGTGCACGTGCCGCTTGGGATAACGCATCGCTCATAGCGAGCGTCGTGATAAACCAGAACAAGTCGGGGTTCAACCCGAGACTGACCAGTTATTCTTCAGCGTATTCGGATGCTTATTACATCATGACCCGTATGTATGAGGAGTCAGTTACGGCACCTTACGGACCTTTCTTCTACATATCAAACATGTATCCTACGGAGATCCAAAGGTTGGCAGGAATTTACACAGCCGATGAAACTAACAACTCTTTAGTAGAGGGTATAAAACTGTACAACATACTCGTTAAAGCAGAAGAGACCATGCGTCAGGAGTACGAAGATGCATCCTACAACGCATCGACGGCAATATCCGAGTTGAAGGATTCGGTTAAACAACTCGAAGAGGAAAAACTTGACCTTATGAAGGAGAATCCGCCGACGGGCATGTTGAGCGGGTACAGCGGCGGGTTGTCCGAGGAAACGACAACGGTTTCATTAGAAGGAGGTAGCGTGAACGAGAAATACGAAAATCTTAAGGCCGAGGTTAAGAACATCGATAAACTTTATGATAGTGCCCAGCATCTCAGCGAGAACAAAGGCGTTGATGATTATCTTGCAAAGGCGATGGAACAGATGAACAATGTGACCGAGCAGGCAACCGCATACCGTCTTTCAGCAGAAGGGCTTCTCGAAAAGGCCAAAGGTTACAGGAATGCTGCGCAGACGGCGGCGCGCAACAAGATCAGCGAATGCGAATCTCTGATCAAGAGTGCTGAGGACACTGTGCGCGCCGCCTACGCAGCACAGTACCTGAACAGCGCGAAAGAGCATTATCCTTCGGATGCAACGACCATAGGTGAACAATACGTGGATTATCTCGCCGCCTATAAAGATGCGGAGGTCTGCGTGGAAGTTATGCAGGGTAAGGAGAACATATCGATCGTTTCGTTGGATGAGCTGCTCAACAGGTATTTGACTGTAATAAACTGTGTTGAACAGGCAGGTTATCCGGACATAGCGGCACAGCACAGAACACTGTACAACTACTACAGAAACCTGAACCTGACCGACAGGGATGTTGCCGTGACCGGTTTAGAGGATGAGATAAACAGTCAGATCCGATCCCTCTACTCGATGATGGAGAACGAGTTCTCCGATATATACATGTTGCGCGCGCAGATCTCGGAGATGTTGAACGGTATGCGCGGGTACGGGATAAACGTATTGAGTTATCAGCAACGGTTCGATTCCTACAATACGTATTTTGACGGTGATAAACTCAACATGGAGAGAGCGATATGCTCTTTGGGAGAGATACGTAATGGATACAACGACCTGTTGATGAGTTTACGTTCGGACGCGCCCGGTATATTGTCCGGTATAATGGGTTCGGAATATCAGGTGTCTGCGTCTTTCGATGAAACACCGCAGATCGATAAAGAGGTGGGTGTCGATATCACGGTGATGCTCTCAAATCCGACAGGTATAGGGTCTGACCAACAGGTCGTTGTCACGATACCGTTCCAGTACCAGGTGTTCAAATCCGATGGTCAGGACCTGCCCAGCGAGGTAAAAGATGTTGTCAGCGACGGTTCAACGTTGACGATAACCTTCTACAAGGTTGACCCGCAGACCGAGTACACGCTTAACTTCCATGTAGAAGGCACATTCTTCAGGTCTTCTTACCGTGAGGACTATGTCACATATTCGGATGAGTTGCGTACTGATCACGAGGTCGATGTTTCGTTTGATGCAGACATTCCGTCCGATATGGTTTGGGATATCGAATCGGTTGATCCGTGGATAACGACCGCCAGCGCTACATTTGACGGTCGGCAGACGAACCTTGATATAATGCCCGGGTCTGTGAAGGTCTATCTGCCGGATGTTGGAAAGGGGTCGCATACGGTCGTTATTACATATTCCGTGGAGAACCGTTCTGCTTCGTTGAACGCTACGAGAGATGCGTATTACAGAGAGTTGCCGGATGTGCAGGATATGTTGAACGACCTGAGCGAGACCATCAACACGTTCAGAGAGAACGGTATGGATGAAGAGGCAGATCTGTTGCAGGAGCAGTTCGATAACGCTACACGGTTGTTGAACGAGGCACAGGAGTTGGCGGCTCAGGGAGATTGGGCGGGCGCGCTGGACAAACTCAGGGAGGCTAAAGAAACCGCAGCGATGGATATGAACCGGTTGTTGGATGAGAAACGTCAGGAATTGATGCAGAGGTATGCACAACTCTCACAGATCTGGACACGGTTGGGTGTTGAAGACGGTAATGTTACCGCACTCAAACAGCAGATCGAAGAGAAACTGAGACTTCTTAACTCAGGGAAACTTACTGCAGACAAACTCGGTGTGATTAAAGAGGTTTCGGACCTGTTAGACCAGTTCGAACAGAAGATAAATTATTATCTGAATAAGAACGTGGAGAAGTTTATGCAGGAATTGAATGCGTTTAAAGCAGAGGTGAACCAGTTCGAACTTAACACTGTACCGAAGTACAGGGAGTATTACGAAACCCTGAGGAATTTCAAGGTCGGAAACACGAAACTCGTGGTCTTCCCGTACACCTTGACCCAGTTGAACGATCATATCAAGGAAGTGAAGAACGTCATAAAAGATGTGGAGAAAGCAGGTAAAAACCTGACCACGCAACTGGTGACAACGTTCCGCAATGCTAAACCCAAGTTCTACACGGTGCGGAATAATACGCTCGCTGTCATGGAGAACGTGAAGAACCGGACCGAGAACTTTATCTCCGGGTCAAAGAAGTCTATCAGTATACTGGAGAAGCGCGAACTTAGGGATGAGCACAAGGCAAAACTCGATACATTGAAGAAGGAGGTTGAGGAATCTGAACAGTTGCTCAAACAGGATAAAGTGCCTCAGGCGTTCATGAAGAGCGCCGATGCTTACACCAATCTGTTGATGTTGATAAGCACCCTGCCTCCTGAAGAGAACGGTATAGACGTATTCCAGATATTGATAATCCTGTTATCACTCGTCTTCCTAGGAGCGATAGGTTACGTGGTGTACACAGGGCTTAAAAAGGAGGGCGGAGATAAGGGAGAAGGCGGTATACTGAACCTTAAACTGAAACATCTGGCCGGGTCCGGAAAGGAGAGCAAAGAACAGACGGTCAGACGGTTGAGAAGGTCTTCTATACGGAGGCTGGCCCGGAAGAAAAAACCGTAACCGTTATAAATGTGAGACAGAAATAAATAAGAGGTTGTGTGCGAAAGGTGAGAGGTATGGATCAAAAACTGGATGTTCGCATCGTCATCTTATCAGCGGTGATGACATCGGGTCTGTTGTTTGCCCAGAGTACTCTGGAAGGGGTGTTGCTCGCTGTATGCGATGATGTTATGGGTTTGATCCCGCCGATAGCATTCCTCTTAGTAGCTACGGCGGCTGTCGCTTACGCGCTCGGTGGTGTGATGTCTGCGGAGATGCGTGCCAGGACGCATGTCTGGGCACAGTCCCTTCTGATCGGTGCGATCATAGGCGGGATACTGTACATCGTTGTTCCCAGGTTGCTCGGTGCGCTGATATCTGCAGGTCTCGAC
>JAGGXE010000058.1 GCA_021163225.1 Candidatus Micrarchaeota archaeon
CAGTCAACCTCTCCTCAAGTTCAAGGATTGCAACCATCATAGATTTAGCGGGCGGTAGTTTAACGACCTCGGTTCTACCTATGGAAGTCCTACCCTGTCTCTCATGGATATGTCCGCATACGTTAACTCCTGGTTGCGTTTCCTGGATGAACCTTAAGACCTCTTTGCTACCTACGTGAAGGTCGGGCCTGGATTCCGGGACATCGAATACGCCGTAAGGTGGCGTATGTGTTATGAGGATCGTCTTTTCATCCACCTCGTCTCTAACCTTATCCAACATCATCTTAAACCATTCTTCGTCGTGTTGATACGGAGTGTGGAAGGGACTTATCAGAGAACCGCCTACACCCGTAATCTTCCATCCGGACAACCGTTTAACCCTTCCTTCAACCGAAACACCTCTCTCCTCTAACAACCTTCTAACCTTTTCATCCTCCATGTTCCCGGGGACCACAAACACGTTCTCTCCTTCCAGTATCTCCAGCAACTCTTCACAGTATTCGTAATACTCCATATCACCAGCTATCAGAAAACCGTCATACTCGTGTTTGAACATGTGTCGTCTGAGTCGGTCTAAAAACTCATCCTCACCGTGCAGATCAGAGAAGGCGAGCATTCTCATAGCATCACCGTTTAACCCGACCATCGACCGATCATTTCCCGAGCATTGTCTCCGTGTGCCGCTACGGACGCGTGACAGACGCGTTAAACCGTTATTAACGTTCAACGGAACCATTTTGCAAACAATGCTCCGAACAATGCACCTAACATCGGGTACAGAGTGAAACTGATCAACGCCCGTATCCATAACACACTGAAACTCAGGGTTCTATCGGCTCCTGAGAGCGAAAGCACCAGGTTCAACATGTTCTCATCAAGGAAATCGAACGTACCGATGATAAAATTGTACACCGGACCGGCTAACATAACCTCTAACGATAGGACAACGATGAACGATACTATCGCAGCAACCAATCCTGTCAACGCTCCGGCCGCGGCACCTTTCTTTATACCGACAACGGTCTTGAAATCATCCTCTGCTCTTATGTACACTATTACTACGGCAGAAGCGATCGGTATTATCAAAAAGAATAACAGACTCAGCAACGGAATTCCGGTCAGTATCCCTGCGGTAACACCTAACAGAAGGACGGGTGTCAGCAACGTTATATCGATCCTATCGTCCACAGGTAACCGTTTACCGCTGAATATCTTACGCATCATAGATTCTCTATGCTCGACCCTCTTCTCATGTTTGACCGGTACAGGTTCCTTAGCGGGTAACGGATAACCCATCGACACAGAAGAAACATCCAGTTTACCGGACTTGATCTTCTTAAGACAGGACTTGCAGATTATTCGCGGGTCATCGGTCCCGATACAATCCTTACACACGCCTTTGTAACAGACCGAGCATATACCCACAGCATCCCTATCCTTATGAACATAACATTTCATATACCCTGCACCTTTACCGAAGCACACGGATGATACCTCTCCAGTTTTAAAAAAGGATCGTTAACCTTTAAAACCTACCTCAACCGTACCGAATCAAGGTTCATCAGGGCACGAGCTTCAATGTCAAACTTCTTGTAGATGGCACGGGCCAGTTCATCGCATTTTCTATCGTCACCGTGCATGGTAAATATCCGTTTAGGTTTTGGCGACAGTCGGGACACATAGGACAACAGTTGACGTCTGTCGGCGTGTCCCGAGAACCCTTCCACGGTTTCCACGCGGAGGTTTATTCGGACCATCTCGGACTTTTTCGTCTCGGGATTGATGAGAGGCACCTCTTTGGCTCCCCGTTGTATCTTGCGACCCAGCGATAACACGCTCTGATATCCTACAAAGACGAGTGCGTTCTTAGGGTCTTCCGCCATTAACCGTAGGTATTCGACCGACGGACCTCCGGTAAGCATACCTGATGGTGCAAGTATCACGCAAGGGTCACCTTCTACGATCTCTTTTCTATCGGTCTTCACGATTTCAAATATTTCGGATTCGAAGGGACTGTTGTTGGACAGGATCCTCTTCTGTAAACTGCTTTTAAGATATTCCGGGTAAGCGGTATGTATCGCGGATGCTTCCAGGATCATTCCGTCAAGATAAACGTTGTATTTTACATCGTTCTTCTTAGCTGCCTCCTCCAGCACCAACATGATCTCCTGTGACCTACCGACCGAGAAGACGGGTATAAGAACCTTTCCGCCGTTGTTCACCGTCTCGTTTATGATCTCGATAAGTTTCTTTTCCGACTCTTCACGCGGGGGCATATAATCTTCACGGCCGCCGTACGTACTCTCGATGAACAGTGTTTCTACACGCGGGAAGACCGTTGTTGCAGGGTCGAACAGACGCGCCATATCGCGCTTGCGCAACGCGTATTTGAGGTCGCCGGTGTAAACAAGGTTGTGTAATCCGTTATCGATATGCAGGTGCACCTGTGCGCTTCCCAGGATATGACCTGAGTTGTACAACGTGAGTTTGACTTCCGGCGTGATATCGACTACTTCGTTGTAATCTACAGGTACGGTGTTAATCAACTGATGGTGTATGTCTTTGATAGAATACGGTGGGTCGACACCGTTCCTCGCTATCACGTTCAGATAATCCATCTGCAAAAGAACCGTTAAGTCACGGGTTGGTGGAGTGCAGTAAACCGGACCATCGTAACCGTACGCATAGAGATAGGGGACGAATCCCGAATGATCAAGATGGGCATGGGACACGATAACCGCGTCCAGGTCGGACGGTTCCAGATGCATCTCGGACAGATACGGATACGCTTTCGATGGTTCGAACGTCTCGGAATTTATACCGCAATCTATCAGTATGTTGGTGTTAGGTGTCTGTACAAGCACGCATGAACGTCCGACCTCTTTAAACCCGCCCAATGCGGTCGCCTTAACCCATTCGCTTTTCTTGGGAGGTTTGCATAACGATTTACCCAATCTATCCAAAAACTTCTTACGTTTCTTGCTCTCTTTGAACAGGGATGCGCGTATCCCTTTTAACGTGGAAGATGCCATCGTAGGAGTACGGAATATCTTGACTGCCCAACCCGTTTCGATCATTATCGTCTTGAGCGTGACACCTTTCTTCCCGATGACCAGACCCGGTTTCTCAGCCTCGATCCAAACCTCTGAAAAATACGGATTGAATTTGATATCGGTAACATTGGCTTCCTTCGGCACGATCTGTTCGATCTTCTTGCGGGCCTCTTCCGGATCTGCCAAAAGACTGCTATCCACTCTTACCTTGATCCGTTTCTTGATCGCACCTGCCAGTTGTTTGACCAGATATTCGTTGGAAAAGAACTTCGCCACATCACGCACGTAGAGAACAATATCCAAACCTTCCGGCTCGACCTTTGTCAATCCGCACTCTTCTGGAACAATCTCGTACACTTTCTGTTCTATTTCTTTTAATTCCACGGTATTCACCTTTCTCACTTATTTATCCGAATTCCATTTTCCCCTGGTCATTCAAATTGCAAATTAGTTAACCTTTATCGTCAAATGACGTTACCGCTGATTCCATAACCGATGAACTATTCCGAACTGAGATTTTCAAGATGTAAAATGTTTAGACCCGTCATCAACTCAAAATATTTTCCATTATTTCTTCAACGCTTCTTTAAGGATCTTCTCCACTTCTTCCTTAGGATAACGTTCGACACCCTTCTCAGTAATGGCGACCAAATCTATACCGTTACCGGTTGCAGAGTCACGTTGCATCGATGTATGTATACCTTTGGCGGCTATCTTGAGGGCGTCTTCCAAACTCAGGTTTTCCCTGTACTCGTTCTCCAAAACACCGTAGGCGATCGGTGAACCGCTCCCTGTTGAAACGAACTTCTCCTTTGTAATACCTCCTATCGCATCGATGGAATATATCTCCGGTGTTTCGTCCTCATAACCCGCAAGAATCAATTGAACGAGGAACGGATAGTATTTGTAGGAGAAGAGAACGTTGGACAACAATGTTGCTGCACCTTTCGTAGATAACGGTTTACCTTCGCGTGTCCGATGTACGAAAAGTTGTGACTTGATCCATCTTACCAAAGTCTGTGCATCACCAACACTACCAGAAATCGTCATCGCCTTTCTCAGGTCTATGGCATGGATCTTCGGTATATCCTTGGACGCTATAAAGAAGTATGAACTTGCACGTTTATCGGCACTTAAGACAACACCTTCTTTACATGTCAAGGCGATTGTTGTTGTTCCGGTCTCTAACAGTTTAACCTTCTCTTTATTTTCCACAGTATCACCTATAAAAAGTTTGAAAAGTTTGATATTTTATCAACATAAAGTATTTAAAAACTTTTCGTAAAACCCGTTTGCAGTGCGAATGTGAATAAAATCGGGTTAACTCGAAAATCATGCCGGATACCGTGTCATCTCCCCACGTTCCATTCGCAAAGGCGTGTTCGCCGTCTTAAACGGGTCTGCCGTTATGCGTCGGAATGTTATACATTTATAAAGGTAGCCATTTTACTATCAGATCAGTATGCTATCAGATGGTTACAACCGGCATGCCTGCCACGGTTATCTGTCCAGGTCACAATTCGCACCGAATTCGTACTAAAAATCGTGAAAAAATCGTGAGGTGAATACGAATGCCGAACATCGCCCCTCCACAGATACCGCGTGTCGCAGAAGTCAAACCGACCCAGATAAAGGCGGCAAGGGAAGAATTCGGTAAACTTAAGAGGCATCTCAACGAGGTGCCGAGTTGGGAACTTACATCTATGACACCGGTAGAACTCAAATTCGGTAGAGAGGTTATCGAAAAGGTCGGTGAAGATGTCGGAAGAACGGTCCTGGAAACATTAGAACGCATCGGTAAATAGATGATAAACGAGCGTGATAATGGGCAGATAATTAGAAAAATGACAGATGTTAAGAAAAAGGGTGGGGATGTTATGACCGATGAACTGTCCGATGAGATGATACAAAGGAGCGAGGAACTGCTGGAAGAAGGTAAGATCGAAGAGAGTGAAGAGGTCAGTGAAGAACTTGTTGAATTAAATCCCGATGATGCGCTTGCACTTTATGTTCGAGGGAAAACATTGTACATGGATGAACAGTTCGAAGAAGCGTTAGCCGTTCTATCGAAATCTGCAGAACTCGATAGGGAACGTCCGGAAACATGGACCATGATAGGATTATGTCTGATAGCATTGAACAGGGTCGACGAAGCCGTTGATCCGTTAGAATACGCATGGGCCAAGGACCCGGACATATTGATTGCCGGGTACGCGTTAGGTCTGGCAAGGTTGTTGAAAGGCGAAACAGACAAAGCAGAGGAACTATTTGAAACCGTTCTGAAGAAGGATCCGAAAAGGTTTATGGAGTATACAAACCAGATGTACAACCGGTTGATAGCACCATCACAGATATCTTCAACAACAAAATCTTACATAGAAAGAGAGATCGAACGGATCCGTCTCAAGTACGGTGTATAACCCGTGATGACGTTCTACCGACGTTCTACCCTTTTTTCCTTCCTTTTTTCCCGCTCTTCCGGTCGAATGACTCCGGCAGATAGAGTTATCCCTCCATATATACACATCTCCAAAAACCCGTTTATTTCCCATATCTCTCACTCCATCATCCCTTCTCACTCATTACTTTCATCTTCAAGTTTGCAGACAACAGACAATAAAGAATTTTATTCCGGAAAAGGCAACGCAC
>JAGGXE010000059.1 GCA_021163225.1 Candidatus Micrarchaeota archaeon
TAGGTATCAGATCTCCTATAAAATCCAGTACCTTACTCAAAGATTTATCCAGAAATACGTATAAGAGGTAGATACTTAGGATTAACTCATAAGAAAACTTATACGGTCTCCCTCTCTTCCCTCTGTTTAGTACTGTAATCTTCCTGTCATTCCTCTTACTACTCCTAACCAAAAGGTTTAATAATCTCAATTCCCTTCCTTTTCTCATAGTGGTCGCCTCAGAGTCTATTTCTGAGGAGGGGATTTAAAATTTTCCCCTCCTCAACTCTGAGGGTTAAATTTATAAAGAATTATTCACAAAAGCATCTGCGCTCCTACGTATTCCTCGTTTATCCATTCCCAAAGTGTTCCATCGTCTGCGTCGATTCTGTTGTAACCGATTAGAGACTCTCGAGGTAGTATCCTCATCTCCCATCCATGTTTAACAGGGTAGGCCCATATGAAATCGTCACAGAGGTAGCATCCCGTCACGTAATAGACCTTATCCCCTTTTTCAAAAAATCCTATAGGGTCATCCTTCGAACATGGAAATACCTTTTTATCTATCAAACCCACTTCTTCAAGAACTTCCCTAATGCTTTTTCTCTCGCCGTTCTTCTGTCCTTTGCGGAGGAGATGGTACACCAGACGTATGATATCCTGCTCTTGATAATTGTCTTCTGCGGTTCGTTGGAGTATATCTATAACTCCATGATCGATCAGTTTCAACTTACCCTGCGCGAACACGTTCCTCAAGAATGAACCCTCCTCGGTGGGAGATTGGAGTTGAGAAGAAAGATATTTGAAAGGATAGATAAACAATGAAACTCTAAAATCGTCGTTCTTGAAGGCTTTTAACCGTGCTCCATCTTCCTTGATAAGAAGAAGGTCTATATCCGAATTCTTATGCGACACTTCAGGACGGCGTACAACACCGCCGAATACGAACATTCCAAGTATCTTTTTATCATTCGCATCTTCGATCTTACTTTTCAACTCTATTGCATAGTTGATATCTCTTATAACGTCCGGATGCCATCTCGGAAATTCATAACGAGCCAAACAAACCCCTTTGATTGTCTTATTTTCAGCTCGTTTTATCTCATTTTCATGTTTCAACTTGAAGATCTTACCTTCCATATGAAACACCCTATTTATCATCCTTCTATATACCATCTGTGATAACGCAACTGTTCCTTTATCATCGTATCGAGAGTTATATGAAAGTTATATGTTTGATTATTCGATAGATATAATGTGTTATTGTACGTGTTTATTTATAAAAGTTTGTAAAATTTGTCCGATAGAAATAGGATGTCTCTAACGATAGGTTTAAAAGCTGACGCGAAAACATCTTTTGGGTGTTAAATTGGTACATAAAAGGTTTATAATGTTCAAAATAAGTTTATTGTTGATTTTAATAATCTATTTAACTCGTTTGATGAATGCATCTGGATGTTTAACTTATTGGGAAGATTATTCATCCAATCCAGTATTCGATCCTTCTTCAGGAGTTAGAGCATATTATCCTTCAGTATTATATGATGAGAACGCATTTTCCGGTCATGGTGATAGTAGTTATTATAAGATGTGGTATAGTGATGGGTCATCGATAGGTTATGCAACTTCGAATGATGGTATACATTGGACCGACCGTGGCAGTGTGACTGGATTAACAAACGCATATCATGCAAAGATTATCTACGATGAAAATGGTTTTGGTGGAAGCGGTGTTTACTACAAAGTTTGGTATTGGGACATCAGTAAATTATATAGCATAGATGCAATAAGATATGCAGAAAGTGTTGATGGTATCCATTGGATAAACGATCAACCGATAACTGGGAACATCATCTCTGGTAATCCTGGTGATTGGAATTGTGGTTCTTACGGACCAAGTTATGTTATCTATAATCCACATGCAACAAATACAGGGACCAATCCATTTGATTACTCCTACGTGATGTACTTTGATGCTACTACTGGTGGACAAGAAGTGCTCGGTTTAGGTTATTCTACAGATGGTATATCATGGACTCTTTATGGATCAGGTCCTGTGTTACCTCATGGTAATCCTAGTGATTGGGATTCAAATTTTGCATCATTCGGGTCTGTTGTTAGGTCTGACGACGGTACTTTGACTATGTATTACAGTGGGGGTCAGACGAGTGTTCATGAAGGTATCGGTATTGCGACTTCTGACGATGGTATCCATTGGGTGAAGAATTCGTCAAACCCGATATTTCCTGTCAATTCTTCAGGTGGTGGATGGGATGAGAAACGAAGATATACACCATCAGTAATCTGTGATTCGCACTTATTCTCAGGTCATGGTGATAGGTATCGATGTAAGATGTGGAGTTCTGGCAAAGATCGATCAGGTAATTATGCCATTGGATATTCATTTATGCAAACAGTATGTCCTTCTAAAAAGTACCTGCCAAAGCCCAAATTTGACATTGAGTTTAATTATACTTGTGCCCGTCAACCAGTTACTGTTAATGTGTTTGAAAAGGAAACCCATGACCCAGTTTCCGATGCGCGAGTTGTGCTATCATATCACGTTAGTAATTATTATTATAAGGTTGATGAGAATTATACCGATGAAGCAGGTAATACAAAGATAACAATTCCTTTTGAGGGGGAGTATCAACTATCCATTACAAAAGATGGATTTCGTAGTTATAAGACACAATTTGATGTGGATTGTACTATAAACTGTTTATCAGATGTTGATTGTTCACCGACCGAGGCATGTATAGATCATGAATGCGTGCCACTTACTTGTTCTTGTGGATATATATCTAATCATACCTGTATTTCTTACGATTGTTGTTCAGATGTTGATTGTTCACCGACTGAGGCATGTATAGATCATGAATGCATGCCACTTACTTGTTCTTGTGGATATATATCTAATCATACCTGTATTTCTTACGATTGTTGTTCAGATGTTGATTGTTCACCGACTGAGGCATGTATAGATCATGAA
>JAGGXE010000060.1 GCA_021163225.1 Candidatus Micrarchaeota archaeon
TCCTTCCGTTTCTTTAAGACGTTTCTTATCGTTTTCAACGAGAGGAAGTAATTTCGGGATGGTATACATCACCTCCTAACCCAAAAAGCTTTTATATCTGAAGAAGGGTAATATAATTCAAACGGGCAATGATTTCACCGTCCCAGACTGATTCGTGATGATCGGAGTAGCTGATGAGCCCGTTCTTACACGTTCTTACATTAAGAAAACAAATCGTCTGTCTACTTTTCCGTTCGGTTATCTCAGTCCGTTCAATCATCTGTTCAGTGTTTCCTGTTCTTTCTTTTCTTGAGCCAGTTCCTGAACTCTCTACCGTTCATTGTGTTCGCGATGTCTTCCGCAGTAGCCCAACCCCTCCGCGCAGTGCCTATCCCGAACCTCATGTATCTCAGGTGATCCGTTGAATGCGAATCGGTCCCTACGGAAAGTTTTACACCGTACTTTTTCGATAACCTGACCAAATGCGGAGGTAGGTCTAACCTGGTCGGGAACGCGTTGACCTCAAACAGGACGCCGCGTTCCGCTGCTTCTTCGAACACTTTATCGTAATCGAACAGGTAGGGTTCGCGTTCACCGATCAGTCTCCCGGTAGGATGTACGATAACATCAACGTAATCGTTTTTGATAGCCCTGATCAACCTGTTAGTCATCCCGGTTTTACTCATGCGAAACCGTGAATGCACTCCTGCGCATACGAAATCCAGTTCCGATAATATGTCATCGGATACATCCAGATGTCCGTTAGGTAGTATGTTTGCTTCGACACCCGCGTACACATCCATCTTTGTATCTATCGATTCTATCTCCTCCCTCTGTTTTTCAAAATCTTTCCTTTTCTCCAACCCTTTTGCCACCGCCAACCCCATCCTGCTGTGGTCGGTTATTACGATGTATTCGTAACCCATCCTCTCCGCCGCGCGTACCATATCCTCTACCGAACCTGTCCCGTCGCTCCAGGTAGTGTGGATCTGGAGGTCTCCCTTTATTTCGTCGTATCCGACAAGTTTGGGTAGCGTACCCTCTATCGCGGCCTCTATCTCGCCTTCATCTTCTCTTATTTCCGGCGGTATCCATTGTTTTAAACCGAGGTGTTCGTATATCTCTTCTTCGGTTCGTGATGCCACACGACGACCCATACGGTCGTACAAACCGTACTCGTTGAGTTTGTATCCCTTCTCTATAGCGATCTTGCGAAGTTTTATGTTGTGGGCTTTTGACCCTGTGAAATACAACATTGCCGCACCGAACTCTTCCTCTTTGAACACCCTGAGGTCGCATTCTATCCCTTCATCAAGAAATACGGTAGTTTTGGCAGGACCTTTCACCTCCACCTCTGCAACCCACGGCGCCTTCACAAACCTGTCCATTACGAGACGCGGGTACCGAGCTATTGTCAGTATGTCTATGTCACCGTTGGTTTCCTTCATACGTCTCACAGAACCGACGATCTCAACACGTTTGACACCTTCCACGTTTCGTATGTAATCGGCGATCTTCTCTGCAAGAGGTAACGAGTTACCGAGCAACATCCTACCCTTCATCTTCTCGATCATCTCCAACCCTTTTGCGATCTCCAGTTCGCTTTTTTCACCGAACCCGGGCAACCTTTTAATCCTGTGTTGTTTGACCGCAAGTTTTAGGTCCTCTAACGTTTTCACACCCAAGAACTTGTAGAGTTTTATCACCTTCTTAGGTCCCAAACCCGGCACGGCTGTCAACGAATCGAAATCGATCGGGTACTTCTTCTTCAACTCTTCGTAATCTTTCATTTTGCCCGTTTCCAGGAACTCTTTGATCTTTGCCGCTAAATCTTTACCCACGCCCGGTAACGCATCCAACCCTTTCAACCCTTCTTTTTCGTAGATCTCGCTAACGTTTACCGATAACGTTTCTAACGTTGCAGCCGCGCGCCGGTAGGCGCGCGGCTTCCATTTCACTTGTTCGTATTCCAAAATATCGGCAATCTCTCTGAACATCTTAGCAATCTTTTTATTGTTTGACATGATAGCATCATCACATGAATCGTTAAAAATCTTTTCTGCAAGATAAAAACCTGTTTGATACACGGAACGTTAGGAAACATATGTGTGATACGTATGGGGAAACAGAGGAGAACCGGATATAACCCTTTCAAACATATGCGCGTGTTACCTATTGCGTACGATTCGTTAGGTGTGCGTAGCACATGCACCTTTGTTGAAACGGACACAACCGTACTGATCGACCCGGGAGCGGCACTCGGTCCCTCACGTTACGGTCTACCGCCGTCACCACCTGAAGAGGCTGCACTGGAACGGTCTATCCGGAAGATCCGCACCTATGCGAAGAAGAGTAAGATAATAACGATTTCGCATTACCATTACGACCATTATTTGCCCGACGAGAACATATACGCTAACAAGGTACTGCTTATCAAACATCCCACCAAGTTCATCAATAAATCGCAGAAGGAACGTGCAGCCAGGTTCCTGGAGTTCATAGACGATACGCCTGAGCGGATAGAGTTTGTGGCCGGTGATAAAGAAACGACTGAACAGTTCGAATTCGGCAAGACAACAATGTACACGTCTCCTCCTGTCCCGCACGGTTTCAAACCGACTTTGGGTTACGTGATGATGTGTGCGATAGTGTTCAGAGGAGAAACGTTTATCCATGCTTCGGATGTGCAAGGTCCGCAGACTGATGAAGCTACGAACTGGATCATCGACCACAACCCAGATGTGTTGTACCTTTCCGGATTTCCAACGATCTTCCTCGGTTGGCGGTTTCCGAAACGTAACCTGGTTAAAAGCAATGAGAACCTGATCAGGATCCTTACCGAAACCGATGTTAAGACGATCATCCTTGAACATCATTTACTCCGTGATTTACATTACAAACAGAAGATCGGACCTGTGTTAGAGACGGCAGAGAGATTGGGGAAATACGTGGTCACAGCGGCAGAGTTCAACGGTAAGGAACCCGTACTGTTGGAAGCCATGAGAAAAGAGTTGTGGGAAGAATACCGTAAAACATCGTC
Organism: Candidatus Micrarchaeota archaeon; assembly: GCA_021163225.1. Classification (NCBI taxonomy): domain Archaea; kingdom Nanobdellati; phylum Microcaldota; species Microcaldota archaeon. The sequence goes on from JAGGXE010000060.1 coordinate 3,020, forward strand.
AACTTCTAAACGGTCCGTGAAATCTGTTGGAAGGAAAAAGAAGAGGGCATAGATACTCCGGACATCGTAGGCATTGTGTCACACCTCGTTCTCCTCGAGAAAACGGCGGACCTTCACACCCAACGTTTCCCAATATCTCAGGTTCAACAGTTTAGCCAATCTGTTCCTGATGTACAGGTTATGATGACGTATCCCTAAGGAGTTGAGTTTATCTATCGTTCGTTTAGCCAGTTCTTCACCGCGTCTATCCATGTCTGTGAGCACGATTACTTCGGTCACGTTTTCCTCTTTCAGATGTTCGCATTCTGTATCCATGTGACCTGCGATAGTTCTAACCATGTTCGGGTTTGCACCCAACCCTACGAGTTCCCGTTTATCCTTTAACCCTTCAACGAGAACGATATGACCTTTAAGTTCTTCCATCATACGATTGAAGAGTTTTAGTCTGTACTGTTTTATCGAATCTTCAGGTTTCATGCGCAGATAATACTTGTCGATGCCTCTTTATAAGATTTACCCCGGTAAAGGAAAGACGGAACACTTCCGCGTAATCATCAGATACCTTTATAAATGTTTCTATCGATAATATAGCAGTGATGGATGGGGTAAGACCGTTGCATTGTCGTGCAACACCTTCGGGTGTTTGCAGGCAATGTAATGGGAACCATCAGAAGCAATTCTGATGGGTTCTTGGAGGCTTCGGCGTCCAAACATCCATCACGTTCGAATTCTTTTTCGGAATACGTTGACGGAACGGTTGTTCAGAAAGTTTTATAAAACTGCTAAATCACAAGATTTATCGATGCATTCTACGAATCTACTGTCCCGTTCAGGTAACCGTGGAAAACCGAACCACGGAAACGATGACGACCTTTGGGCTTACTGTAAAAACGCGTTGAACAACGTATCCCGTTCCTTTGCGCTCACGATACCGTTCATCGATGAACCGATCCGTGACAAAGTGACTCTTGGATATTTGGAAGCCCGTATCCTGGATACCATTGAGGATTCGGATGCTGACATGAAGACAAAGGAAAGGATGCTCGACCTGTGGATGAACCTGTTAACAGAACGGAGCAGGAACGGATTGATGTCGGGAATAAGTAACAAGCTTCAACAGATGACAGATTTTGCAAAAAACATCGATAACCGATATTACCGCGACCTGCTGAAAAACGCTCACATCGTTCTAACACTTCATCGTAAAATGGATTCGCACTTTTTCAGTATAGTGAAACGATGGTTTAACGAGATGAAGGAGGGTATGAAGAAGTTCCTGAGCAAACGTATATCTACCTTTAGAGACCTTGACGATTATTCCTACTATGTTGCCGGAACGGTCGGCGGATTTCTCACAGACCTAATTTCCTATTACATCGATGATAAAGAACGTGCCGAAACCCTCAGGAGATACTACCGTGATTTCGGTCTATTCCTGCAGAAAGTGAACATCATTCGCGATTTCAGAGAGGACGTTCTCGAAAAACGGTACTTCTGGCCGTCACAGTTGTTTGACGGACTGACACCCGAAGACCTGTTGGATGAGAAGAATATCGATAAGGCGTTGGAGATACTGAACATGATGATTGCCAACGCCAGACAACATGCGCACAATGCTGCTCAGTACATATCCAACATACCTGCCGAGTTTAAAGGTTACCGCGCCTTTTGTAAGGTTAACTATCTGATGGCTCTGCGCACGTTAGACCTCATGGAGGATAACCCTGCAGTTTTCCTCAGCAAGGAACCTGTGAAGATTTCAAAAGATGATAAAGAAGAGATCCTACGGCAAGCCCTTTCAGAATTGTGAACTGGCATGGCGGCGACCACGAGTTCGATGTACTGTTGAGGTGGTTCTATCGTAAAGGCTTCTTCTAAACCAAAATGTAGCGTCTGCGGGTCAACCGAGGATTTACATAAACACCACTTATACGGTAGGCCCTACAAAAGAACAGTTTACCTATGTAAACGATGTCACTATAAACTACATCGCATCGAAGCTAAAATTTGGTACAGTTCTAGAGTACAACGACTGCTACGAAAACTGAGCCGAGAAGGGGCACGTCA
>JAGGXE010000061.1 GCA_021163225.1 Candidatus Micrarchaeota archaeon
AACAGAGGGAAGAGAGGGAGACCGTATAAGTTTTCTTATGAGTTAATCCTAAGTATCTACCTCTTATACGTATTTCTGGATAAATCTTTGAGTAAGGTACTGGATTTTATAGGAGATCTGATACCTATTCTTCCCCACCGAACTACTATCATCAAGAGATTGGACAAGTTAGATCTATACTTTAAGGATATGTTGGAAGAAAATAAAAGGAAGGTTAAGAGTAAGAGAAAATTAACTCTGATATATGATTCTACAGGGTTATCTCACAGGATAGGAGGGTATTACAGGATAAGTAAATATGGAAGTAAAGTAAGGAGATGGTTCAAACTCCATGTGATCATAGACATGGAGAGTCAGACCCTACTTTCCTATTCTATCACAACAGATGATATATCAGACGTTAAGATGTTGGAACAGATGTTAATAGACTTAAGAGGATGGTATAAGGGAGAGGTTGAACTTTATTCTGATAAGATAGCAGATTCTCATAAGATATATGAGTTGTGTAGGGAGTTAGGGATTAGGTTAATAGTTCCTCCTATTTCCGGAGCTAAATTCAGGTTTAAGAATAGGAATGTTAGAGGTGAGATTAATTATCTTAGGGATAGGTATATTTACGAGAAAAACAGGTACGGGTATGATTATTGGAGAGATAAGTATAAGTATGGGAAGAGATGGTTGGTAGAAACATATTTCTCCAGACTTAAGATGATATTAGGTGAGAAGGTAAGGGGTAGGAATTTTGAGAATGTGGTCAGGTATGTGCTTGGTATGTTGATTCTCCTCTCTAATTTTATTTTTTTGTTATGTATTATACCTCACATAACAAAAGATAAAATCACAAATAAAACCCAGATTAACATACTTAACCAAATCAAAATCCAGTTTTTAAGAAGAATTTGGAGATTTATTCACAATCGCACCTGATTTCAAAATGAAAGAAATTTTATTAAAGGTTTCTCTCATCACTAACGATTTGCGATTGTAAAACCCCTAAAAGATTTAACTTAAATAAGATTACCACTCGTCTTCCCCTTCTTCTTTTCCACGCATGTCTCCTTTCCAACTCTTTTCTATATCCTTCCTGAAGAACAGTTTGCCGAACATATAACCAATTAGGAAACATACTGCCGAAACAACAAGTACACCAAAGATTATGAGCAGAGGCACGTAAGAATATAATACTTTAAATAATGTACCAACACCGTGGGTGACAGAAAACAGCGCAACGACCGATAAAAATAATCCGTTAACTACTGCCATAAGTGCTGCCGTCTCACCGCACCCTTTTGCGGTAGGGCCTTTCTTTTCTGTCTTTACGTACACGTAGCAAGCCACATAAATACCAATAAGATATACGAAGCTGAAAGGATTCAAACCAAAGATACCCCTTGGAACATCATAAACTAAACAGAAGATTATTGGAAGGATAGAACCTGCCAATGCACCGTTTAATTTTGCCCACATGAGTAAGGTCATAACTGATAATATTTAAAAAATTTTGGAAATCGGAGAAATGTCTTTCTGTTTCCGAACTCTTCGGATGGACCGGTGCATTTCGGCAAAAACAATTTTAAACAGTTGATACCGAGAGATTAAACATGTCTTTACTTAGGGCTGCCAGATATCCGTTCACCGAGGAAGCTAAGGGATACGTTAAAAAGTTGATCGGTGAAGGATGGAGGCTCAACGATTACATCATCGAAAAAGCAAAGGAAAGGATCATCAACGCCTTCAACAACAAACTCCCATTCTTCGTGGAACGCGAGGACATAGAACAAGAAGAGATATTGAGTTATGCAGTTGCAAAGATGATCGTATCCTTGACAGACGACAGATACATAATTGCCAAATATTCGATAGGTGAAGCAAAACGTGCCAAGGAATACCTTGTCCGTGAGGACCAGGAAACTGTCAACAGGGTGGCAAAGGAGCTGGGTCTGGGATTCGTGCCCGACGGAGAAGGATATCTGTTACATTTCGTACAGTTCATACGTAATCAGCCGGGTAGTCCGGAATACCTGTTGATCAACCGTGACCTCAGGAACGGGTATGTGCGCATCACAGCAGAGGAGCGCATCCGCATTTTGGAGGAAGCGATCCGTCGTCATGTTGAGAGAAAGGTCAAGCTCACCGACCCGCCCGCATCACTGGTTCGTGCAGCCGAAGACGTTAAAGCATCGTTACCTAAACCGGTTCGTAACATAGAAAAAAGGGTTGGGGACATACCCCCCTGCATAGAATCGTTGATAAACGACCTCTATCAACACAAGAACCTGTCCCACATGGGTCGCGTGTTCCTGACGATGTACCTTCACAAGGCTGGGTGGTCCGATGAAGAGATAATAGAACTGTTCTCAAACTCTCCGGACTTCAACATAAAGATCACCGAGTACCAGGTAAAGTACATATCTTCACATGATTACAGTGTACCCAACTGTTCAACGGTTCAATCCTACGGACTCTGTGTAGCAGATTGCGGGATAAAGAACCCGCTTCAGTACAGAGCAGGTAAGAAGGACACAAAAAGGAAAGGTGATAGAGATGCGTCCAGACCTATTCGTTAAGAAGAAGTTTTCGGAATACTATCAGAGGGAACGTTCGATAGATGTTCCGAACATACACCAACGCGAGTTCGGTGTAGGTTCATGGGAGAAAAAGATAGAGATGCGTCACATGTCTTTCAACTCTCTGTATCAGCTCAAAGATTATCTGATTAACGATACACCGTTTTACATTTCGTATTCTGCCGCGTATTACAGATATCCGGACGCCAGACCGATGGAGAAGAAGGAATGGTTGGGTGCAGACCTCATCTTCGACCTCGATGCGGACAGGGAGGAATGCGGACGGTTCACCAGCAAAGAATGTTTGGAAGAGGTAAAGGAGAGAACGATCAAACTGATCGAGGATTTTCTCATAGCCGATTTCGGGTTTTCCAAGGATGAGATCAAGGTGAACTTTTCAGGGTCAAAAGGTTACCACGTACACATCACCGACGAAGTAGTCAGAAGTTTGTCAGCAAAGGAACGCAAACAGATCGTCGATTACATAACTGGGAAAGGGTTGAGTTATGACGCGTTGTTCAGTGAGGGCAAGAAGGTAGAGGGACCGAAACCTTCCGACGGCGGATACAGGGGCAGGTTTGCCAGACAGGTTATCGAACAACTCCGCAACGATAGGAAGTTCAGGACATGGTTACACCGCCGGTTATCCAACCCTTTGGACCTGGATTGGTTCATCAAAGGGATAGAAGAAGGCAACTGGTCCAGGTTGAAGATCGCACGACAACGCGAGAAGTTTGAGAAGGTCATACAGACGTTAGGTATAAGGTTGAGTGATCAGATCGATACACAGGTAACCATGGACACGGCGAGACTGATCAGGTTACCCAACTCGTTGCATGGGGGGAGTTCGCTGTTGGCAAAACGTATCTCTGTCAACGATTTAGACCGGTTCGACCCGATGAACGATGCGGTTGTGTTCGGTTCACGGACGGTCCGTGTAAAAATCGTGGAGGACGTGCCGGAACTCGTGATGAAGAACGAGACGTTCGGTCCGTTCAAACAAGGGAGGACGGTAGAACTGCCGGAATATGTTGCACTCTACCTGTTGTGCAAGAAGGCTGCGGAATGAGCAAGGTTTAAAACAGGAACGCACTATTAAAATTAGCATGAACGATCAGATCACCTACTCTTCACTGAGACGTTTGCAACAGACGGAACGCGAATCGATGGCGTTGTCAAAGTTACCGGATGACTTCTACAGACGGTTGGCGGAGCACCTCCGGAGGATGGATGAACAGATCAAGAATCAACCGAACATCATGCTCATCAAAGAGTACGAGAACACGCGTCACGTATGCGAGGACATAATAAAACAGAGAAAGAAGAAGATCATACTGCGTGCCATGCAGACCGATGAGATGTACACAGAAGGTATGACACCCGAAGAGATAACATTTTATAAAGAACTTGTCAGTATTATAAAACGGTTCGATGTGTTGAAAACTAAAGAAAAGGTTGAGGAAGAACTGGTCGAAACGGTAGTGAACGAAGACAGTGGTGAAGCCACTACATTTATAAATGTTGAAATTGTTAAAGATGTACCTCCGTACAAAGGTGCTGATGGTAGAATGTACGGTCCGTTCAAACAGGGTACCAATGTCCATCTTCCTGAGAAAGAGGCAAGGTTCCTCGTCAGGGCCGGATACGGTAGAGAAGTTTAAGAGGTGAGACCTTATGAAGATACCTAAAGAAATCAGAACCTATTGTCCGACCTGTAAAACCCATACGGTACACACCGTTAAACTGGCGCCGAAACGGTCTGGTGAAGGCCGCGCGTTGGCTGAAGGTAACAGACGTCATGCGCGGAAGATGAAGGGACACGGCGGTAAACGCGCCGGTAAGGTTACTGTTAAGAAGCTCGGTAAGAGACAGAAGATAATGTTGACCTGCACCGTATGCAAAAAGAAACACGAACGTGTGATAGGAACACGTACAAAAAGAAAACTGGAGATCATCGCTAAGTAAAAGGAGGTGGGCCGATGGTCAGCAGGTTCTATAAAATAGTGTGTAACAAATGCGGTGCGGAACGGATCGTTTTCAGTAATTCGACACGTCCCATATACTGTAAATGCGGGGAACAACTGGTTCAGAACACGGGCGGTCGTATCAAAATACTCAATGCCAAAATCGTCGAGACCTATGACTGAGCGTTTACAAAGGTGATAGATTGAAAGAGTACCCTAACAGGGGTGAGCTGGTTCTCGCCAAGGTTAAGAAGATATTCAAACACGGTGCGTTCTGCACACTTGAAGAGTACGGTAATAAAGAGGCGTTCCTACATATCTCTGAGGTTGCACCGAGATGGATCAAGAACATACACGAGTTTTTAGATGAGGGTAAGACGTACGTTGCCCGGGTGATCCGTGTTGACCCGGAGAGGGGAATGATAGACATCTCTCTGAAACGTGTAAGCGATAAGGAGAAAGACCGTAAACTCGAACAGGTCAAGAAAGAAAAACGCGCGTACAACCTGGTCCTGTTGGCATGCAAACGGAGCAGGTTAAGAAAGGATAAGATCCCGCAGGTCATAGAAAAACTCAAGGATGAATACGGAGACCTCTACACAGCCATGGAGGAGATATCAGAATTTAAGGAGGAGGCATTGGAAGGTCTAGGTCTGAGTAAAGGGTTATCCAAACATCTGATAAGGATTGCTGAGGAAAGTATCAAAAAACCCATGCACAGGATCACAGGGATACTCACCTACATATCGTATTCACCGACAGGTATCAAGGATATAAGGGAATGTCTGGGCAAGATAAAAGTACCTAAGGAGGAGGACAGCGAGTTCGAACTGATATACATGGGCGCGCCAAAATACCGGATAAACATCAAGATCCGCGATTACAAGAAGGGTGAAGAGATACTGAAGAATGTGTTGTCACAGATCGAAACGTGCAGCAAGAACCGTAACGTAGAGTTCAGGTTTGAACGTGAGAAGGTCAAGTGATAAGGATGTTCAAACTCAGGTACTGTAAGGTCGGTCACCATTACACGTTGAAAGAGTTCTGCCACGGTGAACGAACAGTCAACCCCCATCCCCCGCGGTTCAACCCGAACGACCCTTACGGCAAGTACAGGAGGATGATGCTCCATGAAAACTACATTGAAAGAGATAAAGAGAAGAAAGATGAATAACCCTATCCTTATAGAAGGGTTACCTGGGATAGGGTTTGTGGGTAAACTGGTTGCAGAACTTCTTGTTGAGGAACTGAAAGCGGAGAAGGTTGCAGAGATATATTCGCCGCATTTCCCCCATCATGTGATAATGAGTAAAACGGGAGTCGTCAGAATCATGAAGAACGAGTTGTACCATGTGAAACGAAGAAAACACGACCTACTTATACTTGTCGGCGAAGCGCAACCCGTCGATACGGTAGGTCAGTACGAGGTCAACGAATTGATCATAGATTATCTTAAGAAGAAGGGCGGCAAACTCGTTGTTACCATCGGCGGGTACGGTACGGGCGTGATCACGCATGACCCGAGAGTGTTCGGAGCCGCTACAGAACCGGAACTCGTTCAGGAATACAGCGAGTACGGGATAGAGTTCGGTAAAACAAAGGGACCGATAATAGGTGCCGCGGGTCTGCTTCTGGCAATCGCCAAGATGAAAGGGTTGAAAGGGTTATGTCTGATGGGTGAAACGCACGGCGGGTACGTCGATGCCAAGGCAGCGAAAAAGGTGTTGGGAGTGTTATCGCGGATCCTTAAGATAACCGTTGCTACGGACAAACTGGATAAGAAGGCAGCCGAGAACGAGAAGATGTTGGCACAGATAGAACGCGCAGCACAGGAAGAGACACCTGAGACGGGCGAATCGGGTCTGTCGTACATCAGATAAAGGTTTATAAAATTTGTGACTGATTTTTAATACGGTGATGGGTATGAAAGGTCAGATCTCTGCCGAAATGCTTATTATTCTGGCGATAGTGATAGCAGTAGCGGTAGTGCTCGCTTCACAACTCCTCAAATCCACAAAGACGATGTCCGCAAGCATAAACGAGAGCACCAGCACGATAAAAAGTCAGACAGAGGCGCTCAA
>JAGGXE010000062.1 GCA_021163225.1 Candidatus Micrarchaeota archaeon
ATACAAAGACATAGAGGTCGAATACGTAGAATACTCCATCGAAATAGATGAAAAATTCCTGGACAGGGTGGTCGAATATCTCAAAAACCATAGGATAAAAGAAGTAGTAGTGGTAACAACAGTTCAACATATCCATCAGATCCAAAAAATCAAGGAGAAGTTTTCTGAAGATGGTATATCAGTTATTCTGGGAAAAGGCGGTCGAACAGTATATCCGGGACAGATTTTAGGGTGCGATGCGGGTGCTGCTTTCGCAGCACCCGCTCGTACCGTTCTCTACATCGGCGGTGGACGGTTCCATTACCTGGCAATAAGGAGAGGGTTAGACGTGCTCGATAGAAGAGTCATTGCAGCCGACCCGTTCAACAGAACGGTTAAAGATGTGACAGATGAGATCAACAGGTATGTGAAGGCACGTCGCGGGCTCGTTGTAAAGGCATCTGAAGGTAACGTATTCGGCATAATCGTCTCAACAAAACCGGGTCAGTTCAACATCCGGTTGGCCGAAGAGGTCAAAAGAAAACTCGATGAAAAAGAAAAGGACAGTCATATACTTGTGTCCGACACTGTTGACTGGGAAGCACTCCAGGATTACTCGTATATCGACGCTTTCATAAACACTGCATGTCCGCGGATTGCGGACGACTGGAGGTCTGTTAATAAACCGATAATAAACACTGACGAATTAGAATTGTTGTTTCAGTTGATGAAAAGATAAAAAAGACGATATGATTTCCTCCATCCCTTCATTTTTATTCTCCTTTTATTCCTCTTAGTTTTTTCCTTAGGTTATTTTTCTTTGATTATCTTTTCTTTCAGAGGCGTGTTTGTCAGACCTACGGGACCGCTCACGTTTTCTCGTAAGATGTTCAACTGCGATACGAACCTTGTCGGTATATTCCTTCTGGTCACACGCATCAGGAAGGTCTCCGCTCTGGATAGTCCTATCCTGTGCGACATGCTCCTTTAAACCTTCGGAAACAGACGCGTCCGATACCAGTCCGTACTTAAGCATCTTTTTCAGTAGGTAACGTACAAGGTGCGATTCTTTACCGTCCGCACCGGTACCGCGCGCACCCGCCTTTTTTGTAAGTGCATTGACATCAGCGATGAGAAAGGTCAACAATTCTTTAATGCCTATAACGTTGATACCTGCCTCAGATAATTTTTTGGTCTGGTTTGTTGAAGGTTCGTGCCCTATAACCAGATAACGCAGCAACCGCGTCTCTTGAGTGAGTAAACCGTGCAACGGTGAAGCATCGCTTCTCAAGAATGCCTCCGCGGAACTGAACCACCTGTCCAAATCCTTCACAACACTGTCTATGCTCTTTGTGCCGAGATATTCTTTACATTGAACTACGGCAACAGTACCTTTCTTATAACCGAGCACGTCTATATCCGTCCATCCGGAAACACGTTTACCTGTTTTCTCACGCGGAATGAAGAAAAACACGTTGTCCGTCACAAGGTATCCGTTAGCCATGAAATACAGTTTTGCCAACTCCTCAAGATTACTGCTTAACATGATAACAGTATGTACGAACCGATTTATAAATATGACATATCGCAAATATGCGAAGTTTGAGCGAAGCTCAAATTTGGGTGAGAAGTTCCGAAGGAATGAACCGCATATTCGCTGTTAGTCGCCCTGAAGTGACGAGGCTTACGAAGTAAGCCGAAGAGTTTAAGGCGCTGACGATCCTTATTGTTTTCTTAACATAGTTATTGCTACTTTTTTGAATCCAAATGGATTATAAAATTTGAGAAGTTTTCCCTCATCTATTGAATCTGCATGAACCCAAAAATCTGTTTACACTCAATTCACAAGATCTTTACTCCAAAATTTGTATAACAAAAAACCAACAATTTTAGCCACTAGTATAGCTACAAGCACTCTTTTTTAGAAGATAAAATTGCATTTGGACTAATACCTGAATTGCAACTAACACAAATTATGCGAAGATGTTATTTATGCCAAAGATATCATGCGTACGGTTCGTCGTATCGCAAAAGTGCCTTTACAAACTTTTTTAAAGTGTTAGCACTAAAAATTAACACCTTATTATTATGTGTTTCATCAAAACGAGTTTAGTGGGGTTGAGTGAAATGGTAAGGAAAGAGTATGTTGTTGAAGAAGTGCAAAAACTGATGGAAAAGAAGAAAAACATCCGAAACATAGCGATAGTGGCACACGTTGACCATGGAAAGACGACACTCACCGACAGTTTGGTAGCAAGAGCAGGACTGTTATCAAAGGAACTGGCAGGACAGGAAAGAGTCATGGATTTCGATGAACAGGAGCAGGCACGGGGTATCACTATCAAGTCAGCAAACATATCTCTAGGGTTTACGTTCGAAGGCGAAGATTATCTGATCAACCTCATCGACACACCAGGACATGTGGATTTCGGCGGACACGTGACACGGGCGATGAGAGCGGTCGACGGTGTTGTTGTAGTTATCGATGCGGTTGAAGGTATCATGCCGCAAACAGAGACGGTTCTTCGTCAGGCCATGAAAGAGCATGCCAAACCTACAGTATTCGTTAACAAGATAGACCGACTCATCAAAGAGTTGCAACTCACACCTGAAGAAATGCAAAAGAGGCTTACGAAGATCATAGTGGGAGTCAACAAACTGATAGACCAGTACGCTCCAAAACAGTTTAAAGATGATTGGAAGATCAGCGTTGAGAAAGGCAACATAGCGTTCGGGTCGGCATTCCTCAAATGGGCCGTCAGTATAAATTCCATGCAGAGAAACAAGATAACGTTTAAAGACATAATAGAGAACTGTCTGAACGGTCGGGACGACGTTTTGGTTGAAAAATCACCGATCGATGAGGTATTACTCGAGATGGTTATCCGACATCTGCCGGACCCTGTCACTGCTCAGAAATACAGAATCCCTGTCATATGGCACGGTGACCTCGAATCCGAAGAAGGTAAGGCAATGCTCAACTGCGATTCTAACGGTCCGATGGTTGGAGTGGTGTTCGGCGTAGTTGTGGACAAACATGCAGGTGAGGTGGCAGTAGTCAGACTGTTCTCGGGACGTATCAAGAAAGGTGACGAGGTCTACGTTGCTTCAAAGTTCAAGAAGGAGAAGGTGCAGCAGGTAGGTATATACATGGGTAAAGACAGAGTACCGTGCGAAGAAGTTACTGCCGGTAACATCGGCGGTATCGTCGGATTGAAAGATGTGTTTGTCGGTGAAACGATCTCTGCCAAACCGATCGAACCGTTCGAACAGATCAAACATTATTCAGAACCTGTAGTAACAAAATCTATCGAAGCTAAAGACAGTAAGGACCTTGCCAAACTCGTTGAAGTGTTGAGGGCGTTGACTAAGGAAGACCCGACACTGAGAGTTGAAATCAACCAGGAAACAGGGGAACATCTCATCTCCGGTATGGGAGAACTCCATCTCGAGATCATAGAACACAAGATCCAGAAAGAAAAAGGTATACCTATCATAACATCGCCCCCGATCGTTGTGTACAGAGAACGCGTACTCGGTAAGTTCGGTCCCGTCGAAGGTAAGTCGCCGAACAAACATACCAAACTGTACTTTGTGGTCGAACCGTTGGAAGACAGCGTACTGAAAGCCATAGAAGAGGGTAAGATAAGAGAAGGTAAACCGAAAGGTAAGAGTGATGTAGAAGCGTTTGTAGAGGCAGGGTTACCGAGAGATGAGGCGAAGAGAGTTGTAGACGTGTACAACAAGAATATACTGATAGATGATACACACGGCGTCCAGTACCTTAACGAGATCATGGAACTGGTTATACAGGGTTTCAGGGAAGCCATGGATAAAGGTCCGCTTGCTAAAGAGAAGGTGTTCGGTACAAAAGTGCGTCTGGTCGACGGTACCATTCACGAGGACCCTGTCCACCGCGGTCCTGCACAGATAATACCTGCCACAAGAAACCCGATATATGCAGCGATGCTTAGTGCAGGAGTGACATTGTACGAACCTAAACTACGCGTACTGATCCAGGTACCGCACGATTATGCCGGTGCAGTCATCAACATGGTACAGGGCAAACGCGGACAACTCGAATCGATAGAACAAGAGGGCGAGATATCCACCATCAAAGTCAAGATGCCTGTGGCGGAGATGTTCGGTTTCTCCAACGAACTGCGCGGTGTAACGCAAGGTAGAGCGATTTGGTATCAGGAATACCTGGGCTACGAACCGCTACCGAAAACACTGCTGGACAAGGTGGTGAGACAGATAAGGGAACGAAAAGGTGAGAAACCCGAACCGCCAAGCGCAAAGGATTTCATGAGTTCTTAATTTTCTTTTTCGATTTTTTCCGTCTTCTTTTTGCACCGTACTGCAAAGCGCCTTTGCGAATAATTCTTTATAAAACATATCCTTAGAGTCAGATGGTTAACTGCATGAGTTATGTAGAGAGTTAGAGATTTTGTTCACAATCGCAACTGCAAAGAGCATTAACGCAACTTTTATAAAACAAAAAATCTACGGTTAATCATGAAGAAAAAGAGATTGAAAACAAAGATGAAGAAGTTGATATCGCTTTCTCTCGTGCTCTTCAACATGGGTACGTTTTCTCCTTTAACAGAACTTTCTCCGCATAAATCAACAACAATCAACCCGAAAACCGCCACAGTAGAAACCCTGGTTTCCACAGTCAAGAAAACAGAGTTGAACGAAGAAAAACTTTCTGAAGAAGCAAAGATGCTGATGAAGAACGTTAGAGATTTCTATGAACCGGAACCGTACGTTGCGGGTTCTGCAATAATAGGATATTACAAGTACGTATCCGAAACAGATAGGGAATACTTTGACATGAAGATACTTGAATACATCAAGCGTTTGGAAGAGAAAAAGAAGTACAACTTTGCGGGTTTCCTATGTTTAGAACATGTTGAAACCAATGGAGAACTATTGAAACCCAGCACGTTTATTATGTTCCTCAGACTGGCAGAAGAGGAATATAAAAAGGCATCTGTTTACCTTAACAAGATAGGAGATAAGAAGGCTGCAAAAGCCTACAAAAATTCTGCTAAAGAGATCGATGACCTTATCAACAGACGTCTCTTAAACAGGCAATAAAGGATATCGAAGAAGACGTTATGAATACCGAAGGTCGCGAATATCTTAAAAAATACTATTATGAACGAAATGAGTAGATTGCTATTTTGACGACCAGATAATTATTGAGGATAACTATTGCGAAAACGGTAACGGACCGGTAAACTGGATCTTCCCTTCAACAACCGGGAAACTCATATCATTAACAGACGTCCCTGTGACGGACAGGTTAGCACGGAGGAATGTACCGCGACCCAATGCGATGTTCATCTCTCCTGAGAAGAGCGTTTGTTTAAGTGCTTTGACCGGGTCGGACGCTTCGCTGACAGCGGCATAACTGGCAGTAACCTTCAACTGGAAGGATGCAGTCAACCTCTCCTCCAACGAAACACCGTAAACCGATAACTTGTTCAACTGGTTAACATCCAGCATTACACGCCATCCGACACCGTTCCCGATGTAACCTTCAACCTGCCATCCCTGATTAAACCTTGTGAACGAACCTCCGGCAACGGTTTTACTACCGAGTTTTGCACCCAACTCCAGCCCTGCGACCCGCCTGCCGGACCACAATGCCAAGGACCAGTCACCTTTCCCTATTCTCACACCGCCCAACGTCTCATCACCGTACGACACAGGGGTTCCGAATAGCAGACCGAACCCTTTGTAATCGAACATGCCGACCGTATACAGCATCTCCTTATCGTTTATAGGAACCGTTGACCAGGTAAGCTTCGCATCCAGCCCGGACCTGGCGTTCGTGTACCCGATACCCAGGAATTGTGGACCGGTAGAAGTTATCACCGGTGCATAATTCCGCAACGATTCAACAACCGTAGAAAGACGTTGAGCATAGGATTTAAGCATCGTTCTTCTTACCGAGGCGTCCGATTCCATTACCGGATAATCCTCACCAAGGTCGGAACATATATCTTCTATACTGTCGGAGATCTCATCGGCATTACGAACCTCTACTGTGTTCTGAGGTCTTCCGACTTGACGATTACCGTAGAACGTCAACCATCTGTGATCATCCACGTAACACCTGGAAACCGCGCCGTAACTCTCGACCTCATCCCTCAATCTGTAGAACATCCTGGTGTTTGTTCTCATACCGAACACGTGGACATTACGGATACCGTAACCTATCACCAGGTCTGCCGTATCAGTGCTAGCATGAAAATTCCACAATGCACCCATCGACCAATTCTTCTTTTCTACCGCACCGCCAACTCTGAAATAGTCATTGAACTCCGCAAACGCGATGGTTCGCATGGTATCCAGGATCAGGTCTTCGTATTTGAGTGCAACGTTTACAGAAGGTAACGGAAAGACGGACTGGTTTGTAACGATTAACGACAACGTTCTGACGCGCGGGCGTTCGCCCGCGCGCAGAACTCCGCCTGAAAAAACACGCTCATACTTTTCACCTTTTACTATTAATCCAGCCGCTCTACCTTCCTTTTCAGAAACCGTGATCGGAACCTCTGCACCTACAAAATATCCGTAATCTCCCGATGAAAAGGAATAATAATCACGATGGTAGGCCGTCGCACCTATGATCACAGGCACGGAACCGAAATCGCGCATCATCTCGGCATACCATGCCTGTTCGTTGAGGAAATCGTTGAAGGACCTGTCATAGATCACTCTGTACCATCGTCCCTTATGTAAAACGTAGATATCAAAAGATGAAGAACCGACATTACTGTCGTTCATACCTTTACGTTCGGACCTATCCACATGACCGAGAACCACAAAGTTGGCACCGTTTGACACAGCATTGAGTTTTGCGTTGAACTCGTCATCTACACTTTCCAAACCCATCTCGGTATCCTTATACCTTTCAGAAGCCCAACTAACGAACGAGTCGTAGAGGAGTAATCCGTACATATACATGTTGTTGGTATGAGAGGACACGGATCTCACAAGCGTCTTCTCAACGACCTGACCTTCTGCATTAATCCTATCCCAATAGGAATCAGAATAAACTGCAACCTCACCGGCACCGCGCGGTCCGTAGACCTCACCCTTCACTTCTATCTCTCTGGTACCGGGCATGATGAGAAAAGGTGCGTATACATCCACACGGTCAACACCGGGTAACCTTAACCCTTCCAGCACCCTGCGAAATACGTTGTCAAGGTTCGATACCACACGTTCGGGTAACACCGCCATCTTCAATTCAGGTTGTGTTACGAACGGTTCCGGGAACCATGCAGATATCCCTGACGCACCGATGAACCGTTCCACCTGGTCATAGTTGTACCTGTTGGTCTCCGTTATGTTCAGATTCATAACAAACCGGTTCCATTGGTTCAGAACCTCCTCATTCAGTTCCGGCACACCTGCAACATCCTCAACACGCAACTCGGGTGGTTTGACCTTGATATGTCCGGGTTCGGTCGATTCGACGTTTTCATGGAAAAGTTCGTCCGTGAGTGTACCGCGTGCGGTAACACCTATCTCCGAAAGGTATCGTTCTACTGGTTTATGTGATCCGGAGACGTTGTACAGGATCGATATGTGTTGAACCGCTTTACTTAATATCTCTGTCCGGTCTGCATCATCACGAACCTTGACTAAAACGTCATCGACAAAAGATAACCCGTCCTTTGTAAACATGTATCCTTCCAGATGTTCCGGGGCGTTGGAAGAAACGGTCAACAACCCGTTGAATGTTTCGTCGTTCACCGTCTTCAAAGTTTTATCACTCTCGTGAGCGCGTACAACCAATAACATCGTGATCGGGTCCCATTCGTCTATCTCAACGTTGTTCGTTCCATCAGGTAATGAGATCAAACGATGTGAAGACATCAGGGTTTGATAAGAGCCGGGTTTAGAACCTGTGAACCGATGGATCTCGGAGAACAGGGTGTCGCGTTCAGCAACGATGCGCGTTATCGCTTCCTTGTACATCTGGTAAGCGCCGCCTCCGGCGGCGCTTACATCCGAGAAGAGCGCCTTTATCAGTTGACCCTCCTCACCGTACATGAGAGAGATAACATGGTCAGCAATCAACATGTTGTTCTCCAACGTATTCAACGACTGTTTCACATCATCGCGATGCCAGAACCCTTCTGCGGACACGTTTGATGTCGGCTCATTTACAAACTCTTTGACTGCGCGGTTGAGTGATGTGACAGCGGTCGCCGTGGACACGTACCTCTCATAGAAGGAGCGGAACGATTCGGTGGTGACGTTCACCTTACCGGTCCCGTCCATCATACCTGTGAACATAAGTATCTTGCGTAACGTCTCATCCTCTTTGCTCTTCTCCTCAAGTTTGCGGTTAAGGGTTTCGCGTCGGCGGTTACGGTCCTCTTCGGTCTCGCCCTTGTTGATGTACTCGGAAACGACCGTCTCTGCCATATTAACTGTAAGATACAGAGAATAAAGGTCCGTCGGCGGCATGGACCACAACCTGTTCAGGATAGAACTCATCTTATCGGCTGTTTGTTCTGCCTCATCAGTTAGAAGCGATGCAACGTTCACAGGAACGCTTTTCATCATCCCCCGCTGTTTGATATACTCGCGAACATGTTCTTTGAGAGTGTTCAGATCTGCGTAGTATCCGTCTACGGTGAAGTTCTGAACCGTCTCGATGTAATAGAAAAAATCTGACGGCGAATCACCGTTCGATACCGCGTTGTCTATCGCGCGTTGGACGGTTATAAAAGGACGTTTTCTTCCATCCACATACCTGTACACCATCTCTATCATACGTTCGGTTGTCTCGTTCCATTCCCATCCCTTTTTAACAAAATAGTTGCGCCACCATTCCACCGCCTTCGACCTGGAAGGCGCATGTCTGACATCCAAATCATCGATCATTCTTTGTGTTACCATCGGCTCACCGACATACTTTTGAAACGTGTTCACAAACTCGTCTCCTGCTTTATATCCGTAAATGTTTTGTCATCCAGTTGGCCGTTCTTCCAATACTCTTCCAACAAACTCAATACCTTCTTCCGGCAGGCAGGAAACTCACGGTACAACCGTGAGAACGTATCACCGACATCATAGAGGACCGACCAGGAAGACCCTTTTGCCATCTCATCAAAAAGAAACCTCAACCCCTTGTCCAACACTTCTTGACCTTCTGGACCCGCTTCCTTAACCTGATGGATCAGTTCTGTAAGATATTCTTTCACCTGGGATTTCTGTCTCAATCTGAACCTGTACCTCTCCATAGGGTTTTCGGGAGGTTCCTGTGTCAGGAGGGATAACCTCTTCTCGTCAAAAAGGGACCTTTCTTCGGACACCGGTTCCATAACACCACCGCCTTTTTTCCCATCGGAAGATCACTGTTCAATCCATAATAGATAAGCAGATGTTATTAAACCTTTTGATTTTCACAGAGAAAAGTGTTCAGTAGGCACGCCATACGTAAACAGTCAGGTTAGCCGCGCATGTGGAACCGCCATGTTCGAACGGCGCAATCCTCGTCACCTTTGCAACTGTAGCGTTCGCTGGATAAACGGAACCTGCGTTCTCATCGAGACCGCCGCATGTCCCGAAGGTTTTCACACTGATATAATAATCGTACCCTGCCGTGTGCAGTTTGGACCTTGCGTCTTCGTAATGATCATTAGAATAATTTTTCAGTGCCGTCCATTTATCGTAAGATAGAACGCGGTTTGACCACGATGTTGCCAGACCGAACGTGTTCGCGTTCGCAGGGTTGGTTTCCCAATCGATAGGGTCGCCGGGTGATGACATGAGTTGGTCTGCAATACGGAACGCAACCATGTATTCAGGGTTACCTCTCGCATCGATCACCGCCTGCATCAGGTACCAATAGTTTAGAACAGTACCGACGGTGACTAGGAAAAGTATTGCGCCAACCATTGCGTCGAGAGTGAAATATTGACCCCGTTTCATATTCTCCACCTTTCTATCATACGAATCACACAACATATCCTCTCAGGTTCTCAGCTGGTAGGACAGCAAGGATAACTGTTACTCACACTGATGTTTATGGTACCGTTCATGTTTCGGAGACAGAGACAATCCACAGCATCAGAAGTGAAGGATGTAACACCTGAAACAGATGAAGCGGTTGTCGGTTTTATAAAAACGTAGTCTCTGCCGTTCGCTGTAACGAACACACCTAAAACGTTCGATGTTATGTTTACCCGGTAACTTGTATCCATAACCTTCTTGGAAGGTATACGAAAACTCCCGTAGAACCCGTCACCTCCGGACACTGCGAGATTGATCATGTTTGCATAGGATGATGCGACCTCGTTACCTACCTCCTGACGCATCTGGGAAGCGATCAGACTGGATTGCGTTAGGAACGTGTACGAAACATAACCGAACATGAATATGAAGAGGGAGAGGAACGTGTAAAACTCTACTGCGGCCTGACCCTTCTTTCCCTCACACCTCCTTCCTCGACGAACGATATCGATAACATCAGTCATATCACATTACCTCCAACCTGACTTTCCCTCCGATATAGGAGATCTTAACCTTTTGCAAACCCGCACCCAACCGTCCTCCTGTCAGGTCCGAACCCGTTTCGTCCAAAGGCACTACCGTAACCCTGACAACATCAACAGGACCGGAATCTGCCCTGACAGTAAACACGATCTCGCCATGGTCTTCGTCGGCAGCGCGTACCGCCGCGCCGATAAGGCGCGGCGGGTACGCGACGAGCACGACCTTCTGCGCACCTTCACCCTGCATATACACCTGGTTGGCTGCATCGGCCAATATCTGAACGGTTGACCGGGCCTGACCTATAGCCGCATCTTCGGTGTTAAGGTTACCCACGAGCATAAGCAAAGGTATGCTGAAGGTCAAAACAAACCCCATCAGTATCAAAGATTCCAGGGATACCTGCGCACGCATCCAGCACCTTTTCCTTCTCGACGACAGGTTTACAAGGACCATCAACTGCACCTCACATCACGCGAACATTCAACATTGTTCTGAACCTCGTACCTACCTCTGGCAGCGTCCGACAGACCGAAATGACCTATCGGTGACCCGGTATCCTTGACCATATCTGCATTCTTGTTACCCGGCAGACCTTTAATGTAATCATCGATATCTATCCGATAGTGATGGTCGCCGTTCATACCACGTGCGTACTCCCAGTCAACCTTTGAATAATCATCGGGTGTCCATCTGCCTACAACGAACGATTCTATCGCAAGTTCCCTGCCCTTCTTATCTTCAGGATGTTCCAGCATACGTTGGAAGAAAGACGGCGCATGCATGTCACCTTCTGGATGAACATAGGATTCGCACATCGCCAACTTTCTCAAACCCTCTATGTTCCAGAACTCGTGATACCCGTCGAACAGATGATCGACCATCTCCTCCTTCTCATCATCAGAGGCGGTGTTGAACCCGGTCGTGTCCACCCAATACTCATTGTTTATCAGAACACGAGGTTCAGTTCTCTCAACCGTGTCGTTAATCGGATAATCCGATGCAACAGTGTCACCAAGAAAATCCAGTACATCATCCTTCTTTCTTGATGTCACGATATAGGGTTTGTTCAAAGGATTACTTAACTCCATACCGATACTGGGTGTTGCAACGGTTGAAAAGTTGCAGAGTGATTCAATCTCGCTTTCTGTCAGCACATCTTCGAAGTTAAACTGTCGTGCAGGGGTACCTGTCAAACAGGATGCAACCGGTCGAGAACACAGATCGCCCCAATTCCCAGAGTTACCGCACAGTTTGTAGTCCTTAGAACTTACGAACGTGCCGTTCACACAGTCAAACACGCAATCTTCTTCAGAATATTCTGTAACCTCAACACGCATACGACAGTAAACATCACCGGACCAATTACAGGATATCCATGGAAAACCATAAACAGGTACGAACCGCGTGCCATTAAATTCAAAATGCTGTGAGTTTTCATCTGTGTAATCGGTTGTTGTTGCGTTATACTTTACGTCAGTTACGATGTATCCGCCGAACGCGTCAAGCCAACCGTGCAATTCTATCTTATCCTTAACATCTTTCCATGGTCCTAGGAATATGTACCTCCATGCATTGGAGATATTTATTCTACTGACATTATCCGTTTGAACGATCGGTCCGTATACAAACCCTTTACCACGCGCCAATCTGGATGGAAAATGATTATCGACAGTTTTACTTTCAACGCGCGCGTCTGAGGGCTCAGGGTTATCCATATTTAGATACCTGAAGATCTGACGACGTGGATACGGAGGCGCGTCTGGGTCGTTCTTCATCATCCGTGAAACGAACGGGTCGATGAACCCGTCTATCTTAAAGGTTGTGTTGACGACTACCGTATCACCGACGATGCCAGCACTCCCGTCCAGAGTTGTAATGTTTCTGTCCACTTCAAAATACAGTTGAACCGTCCATGGGTCGACCTGTATAAAGGAGAAGTTTCTGGGCTGACTGAGGGAACAGTTCAGACCGAGCGCGTTACACGATG
>JAGGXE010000063.1 GCA_021163225.1 Candidatus Micrarchaeota archaeon
CCTTATACTCATCCAAAAGGATTTTAATTCCATTTTTATAATCAATATCGATCATCATTTTACTTCACTACCTCCCTACAGTTATTTCCCCGCCCAATTTTCCGATCAACTCCTCAAGGTTTTCCTTTGTCATTTTCACTCACCCTTTCTTTTTCAAATAACCTTTTTCAGATAAATAAGCTAAAACAATATTCCTTATCATCTCTGAATCCCTTTCTCCAATTTTTCCTTTAAGCTTTTTTCAATTATTTCCCATGCTCCTAGAATACTAACCAATACCTTTTCATTTTTTCGTCATCTTCTTTATAAAATTTAGGTTACTCCAGTAACTCTCCAAAGCAATAAAACCGAAAAATTTCAAATATTTGTATGTTCTAAATATATACCACAGAAGACCTGTATGTCAAAAATGATAATAAATGATAAAGTCATAGTTACTGTTTTAGGCCAGTATTTGATTTAGATATAGAAAACGGTTGGGAAGATATTTGATAAGGGGAGACTACTTACCATCAATTAAGTTCATAGGTCCTCTCTCACTGAATCGGTCGCACTATCCCGAAATTATTTTCCGTTGAAAGAGGGCAAGAAACGTTGTGATCACGGCGAAGACCGTCTATCTCACCGAACAACTGTCCGCTCTTCTGTAGATGAACGATGGGAATGTTTAATAATCCCAACATGCAATAAGGATGCATAAGGGGTGGAAAACATCATGAGACTGTTCGTAGCGGTAAATGTACCCGAAGACGTTAAGGAAAACATCGTGAAAATCATCCAGGAGTTACCGAAGGACCGTATCCGTCCTGTATCGAGAGGGAACCTTCATTATACGCTTGAATTCTTGGGCGAGGTGGATGAGGATAAAGTGAACAGAATCATCGATGCATTGGAAAAGGTTACTCAAGAACCGTTTGACATTGTTGTAAAAGGCATCGGTGTATTTCCATCTCCGAACTATATCCGTGTTATATGGTTGGGTGTTGAAAGAAGCGAAGATATAACCTCGCTCGCGCACAAGGTCGAAAACGTCCTGAGACCGCTGGGTTTCAAACCTGACAGACCGTTCTCACCGCATCTCACGATAGCACGGGTGAAATCAAAGGTTAACATTACGGACCTTTTGGAGAAGTACAGCGAAACCGTATTCGGCAGGTTCATCGTTGACTCGTTCTCTCTCATGCAGAGCACGTTAACGCGTAACGGACCGATATACCGAGAAGTCAGAAACTTCCCGTTGTTAAAAGATACCCGGTTGTAAAAAAAAGAGAAAAAATTTTGAAGCGCTGAAAAGAAAAACAGATTATCTGGCGCTTCGAGCCATCCGTTCGATCTCGTCACGTTTCTTTATAGCATAGGATTTCTGCACGTCTCCGGCTGCTGTGTATATTATCTCATCCGCCAGAGCCTCTGCCAACGTTCTCTTTTTATCAAAGGATCCCATGATAGCCGCCAACGCAATGTTACGCAACGCCACATCAACCCTTCTCGAAGGAGAGATGTCAACCGCTACCTGATATGATACACCGCCCATAGCCACTCTGGTAAAATCTTCCCGTGGCGCAGAATTCTCTATCGCACGAACGAGCAACTGGATCGGGTTCTGCTTTGTCCGTTTATGGACGATGTCGAAGGCCTCTTCAACAATTCTTATAACCCTTGCCTTCTTACCCTGCAACTTACCGTGCGTTCGTATAACCTTACCGCCCAGCTTCTCACCGGTTCCACCACGCATCAGTTTGTTAACCAACCGTTCAACGATGTTCACGTTAACCTTTTCGAACCGTTTTTTACCGTGTCTACCGTGGGAATGAGGTATGTATACGGGTGTCAGATTGATATACGGTTTGATGGAGAGATCAGTAACCTCAATGTTATCGAAATCATATTTACCGAACAGTTTAGGGTCGGACATCTGCATTCACCCCGTTTATCTTCTAGGTTTCTCTTTCTTACCCTTCCTCAGCATCTGGAGGTCCACACCGTTTACCTTGATAACTTTGTACCTGACACCTGGTATGGAACCCATCTGTCCGCGCTGCGAACCGCCCAATCCTTCTATGATGACTTCATCGTGTTCATCGATATAATTTATTGCTTTATCACGCGGCACATGAGCGGTAACTACTTTACCGTTCTTGATCAGTTGGACTTTAACGCATTTGATCAAACCCGAGTGCGGTTGTTTCTGTTCTAACACACGTTTCTCCAACACTATACCCTTACCCTGAGGCGCACCTTCCAAAGCATCGTACTTCTTCCACAGTTTAAGCGCTTTACGTTTCCATCGTTTACTGAGACTTCTGAACCTTTTCCTACGTCGCAACAGATCCAACCCTGCAAACTCTCCTTTACCCAAACGGATCACCTTCCGAAAAGACAGTTTTATTTAAACACAAGTGGAGATTATTTATACGACAGATTATTTAAAAACCTATCGCCGAACATTGTCCGTCTTCTCACCCTTTGGACAGTATCTTCATATCGTATCCGAACCTTCTGATCAACACTTTACGCAGTGTTTTAATCTTCTCGCCGTTCCGACCTATCACAGCACCCCTGTCTTCTGAGCGCACCGTCACATAGGCCATTGGTATGTTAGGCCTATCGTGGAGGGTAATGTTAAGAATCTCTATTTTAGGAAACATATTCCTTATGAATTCTTCGATGGAATCCGCATCTTCGATAACGATAACCTTCTTGTTCCTGAACGCTGTTCTCACACGGTTTATGTTGGCGCCTTTTCTACCGATCGCCTTACCGAGTTCCCCTTTTCTAACTATAAAAACAACCTTGTTATCTATAAACACGCAATCCTTAGCAAGAGCACCGGTCAAACTTTCAAAAAGAGACATGCTCCTCAGTTCGTCAGCGGTCAATTGCACGGCCATAGAACCACATTGAAAGTTCTATTTGTAGATGTTAAGGATCTCGGAGTCGCCCGGGTCGAGTATCGTTAACGTACTGATATTGAACGGTTTACCGCATGCTTCGGCAAGTTCGTCGTTATCACCGTCGAACACAACCGTTTTCACACCCGACAACCTTGAGTAGTATTCTATATCATTCCTTATATCCTTCGGACAGTTTTTAGCGATGATTATAAGTTTACAATCCCCGTGCATAGCATGTTTCAACGCCTTTCTGCTACCGAACTCTACTTTACCTGTATCGACAGCCATGCGAATTGCTTTTACGATATCCATACGACTTCACCTTTCAAATTCCGACGATTCGATACTTGCAACAACAATTCTGTTATTTAACATAACAGCTCATTTTAAACATTACGGTTCATCGGTCTTTTCCTGAACCAACATCGGATAGTTAAGTTTGAGTTTGACACGTCCAGTACCTATGGGAACTGTTTGACCAACGATGATATTTTCTGTAACACCCTTCAACTTATCCTCAGCGCCTGCCACTGCCGCATTGACAAGATGTTTAATCGTTTCCTCGAACGCAGCACGCGCTAGTACACCGGCCTTTCTACCGCTTAACCCGTGACGACCTACCGGCAGTATAGTACCGTCCTGAGTCATCGCATCGGCAATCAACATAACGTGTCGCACATCCAACGCCAGACCTTGCATATCCATGACCTGTTTAAGTTCCTTAATTATAAGATTTCTGGCTGCTTCTATCCCGAACACTTTATTCATCTCATGAATATCATTGGTGATGGTACGCGAACTATCCACTTCATCGCATTTTATCACTTCTGCGAGGTTGGTACCGGTTGTCCTGATAAAGTATTCGTTACCTTCCTTGACGACCAACGCCTTTTCGATACCCTTTATCCCTTTAACAAACAGGTTATGCAGTTTTATGGATAATGTCCGGAGTTCCTTATAGGTTGGATTTTCCTTGTTCAGTTTGACAACCACCTTATCATTCTTCGACCTGATCCGCACACCACCGATCTTCTTGATAGATTTTTTAACTTCATCTATATCGATTTTACGGATGGCAACCTCATCCTCCTTAAACCTGACAAGTATCCTTTTATTTTCAAAATCCTCTCTTATACTTGCAATATCTTTAAGAACTGTTTGTTCGAGTTTCTCTGCGATTTTGCTTGCCTTTTTCTCATCCGTAGAATAGGGTTTCTTCAGATAGACGTTCATCAACCCCTTCTTAGGTTTTTTACGCGCATCGACGATTTCTATAACCCTTGGTAAACCTGTCGGCACCTGTTCAGCCACACCCGCATAATGGAACGTTCGCAACGTCATCTGAGTACCCGGTTCGCCCAGACTTTGAGCAGCCACAGTTCCTACGGCTTCACCGTAAGCGATCATATCCTTTTTTCTCATCACAACCACCCACAAAAACATTTAGACGGACGATGTCTCGGTATCATCCTTTCGCGGACCCATCTCGATATGCACCTTAGCACTCGCATACATCGGATCCTTACCATCGCCACCGTATATGAACTGAACAATGTTACCCGCTGCATCACGGACGGTAAGGTCGTTCTCAACGATCAGGTCTTGGAGACCATGGATCAACCGACGTTGCATATAACCTGACCTACCGGTTCGGATAGCCGTATTGACCAGAGATTCCCTACCTCCCATACATCCGAAGAAGTATTCGATCGGGTTCAACCCGTGTATAAAATTATTTCTGATGAACCCTCTCGCCTGGGCGCCTATGTTACCGCGTTTGAAGTGAGGTAGCGTACGTTTGTAATACCCGCGCGTCAAACGTTTACCGCGGACGGACTGTTGACCTACAGCACCGGTCATCTGTATCACGTTGATCATACTACCCCTTGCACCGATCTTAGCGAACACCACTGCCGGATTCTCTTCACCTAGAGCCTTTGCAAGCACATCACCCAACTTATTCCTCGTTTCGGCGTTGATACGTAATATGTTATCCTCCAAAGTCTCGCGCAACGTCATACCGGGCGCGCGTTTAAGCGTTTTGTTTTGATACTGAAGTATCACTGCATCGATCTTTCTAATCCCTTCATCGATAATCTTGTTACATTTCTCTCGAACCTCTTTAGGTAGATGGTACTCTTCCAGTGAGATGGTCAATCCCTGATAGGATAGAACGTCTAAGAATGCACGTGTCGACAAATCGATGAACGTCTTAGCAGCTTCGCTCCCGAGGGTATGGAAGATCGATTCGACAAGCACACTCGCGTACGTTTTGCTTTCCAAAGCACCTTTAACGAGCATCCCGTCAACAACTTCAACCTCGCCCTGCGGAGCAGGATAGAACTTCGTTCTCTCCTTGAACGATATCTCCTTAGGGATCAGTAGGGATGCCAGGAACTTTCCTGAATACCCTTCCTTCCTGTCCGGCGGAGGCATCTTTGTAATACCTATCCTACCGAGGAGGTCTGCAAACTCGCTCCTAGTAAACACCGTCTCATCGAGTGTTGTGTAATAAGCGGCAGATATATGGTCCTCATTAGGTGCGATGATAGCATGTCCGTGACGCGGTGAGATGATCTGATCATGAACAGTCATCAACACATCCGCTTCCACACGCGCCTCAACGGTCTGTATAGCATGAAGGTTCATCTCATCGCCGTCAAAATCCGCGTTGTACGGTGGACAAACAGCAGGATTAAGTCTGAACGTCTTACCAGGTAACACACGGACCCTGTGACACATCATCGATATCCTGTGTAACGACGGTTGTCTGTTGAACAGAACGATGTCACCGTCGATCAACTGACGTTCTATCGTGTAACCTTCAGTCAACCGTTCAGCCAGTTCTTCCTTCAGATTTTCTTTCACCCTTATCCTACGACCTTCTGGAGTGATAATGTACAGGGCACGTGGATAACTGTCGGACAACACATACCGTTTACACTGTTCTTTGTTCCATGTGGTAACCGCTATCGGAACCGTTAACTCTTCAGCAACTTCGTAGGGTACGCCTACTTCGTCTATGCTTATGTTGGGGTCTGGCGAAACAACCGTTCGCGCAGAGAAATTCACGCGTTTACCGGACAGATTGTACCTGAACCTACCCTCTTTACCCTTCAACCTTTGGGACAACGTCTTAAGCGCGCGACCGCTCCTATGTCTTGCAGGGGGCACGTTACTCAACTCGTTATCAAAATACGTTGCCACATGATACTGAAGAAGTTCCCATAGGTCTTCGATGATCAGTTCCGGTGCACCGGCATTGATGTTCGCTTCCAACCGGTGATTGATACGCATGATGTCCACGAGTTTATGTGTAAGGTCGTCTTCACTACGTTCACCGGTCTCTAAAGTGATCGAAGGACGCATCGTAACAGGAGGAACGGGTAACACGGTCAATACCATCCATTCAGGTCGTGCATAGACCGGGTCAAACCCCAGAATTCTGAGGTCTTCGTTGGGTATCTCTTCCAACCATTCCCGAATCTCGCTCGGCAACATGACACGTTTATCGTAGTAGAACGTGTAAGGTTTGAGCAAAGTGATGTTGGGAAGTTTGGCACCGCAATGCGGACAGGTATCCATTTTTTTAAGTTTAGGTTTGATCATCGTTGTTTCGGTACCTTTCTTACCCTCCTCTTCAATATCCCGACGAAGTTTCTCAAGTTCCTTCTCGCTGACGAGTACGCGTTTGCATTTGGGACATGTGGACCTGAGAACATAAAGTATCGTTTTAGCAAAAGAAGGGTGAACAACAGGTCTGACGAGCTCTATGTGACCGAAATGGCCCATACATTCTCCCATCCTGCCCCCGCATGTCCTACATTTTAACCCAGGATCGATCACACCCAACCTGAGGTCTACCAGTCCGCCTTCTATCGGATACCCGTCCTCGTTGTAAGTATCCGGAACAGTTATCTTAACAGCAGACATCTTCCTGATCATAGCAGGTGACAACAACGAAAATTTTATCGAATCTATAACCATCTCGGTTTCTCCAACAACCATATTATCCCCCTCATTCACCTTTACTCTTCAACCTCAACCTGGGTAGTATTCCCAATGCCTGGATCTCATCCAACAGAAGTTTGAAAGCATAACTCACTTCAACTGCATGTACATCTGTGCTACCGCACAACGGACAATAAGCCCTTCTCTCAGCATAATCGTAGACCGCACGAGCACCGCATTTATTACACACGAGTATATTCGTCTTATCGCTTTCTTCAAGGAGACGTTCCTTGATAAGCATCGATGCACCGAAACCGATCAAACAGTCACGTTCCATTTCACCGAACCGTAACCCACCTTCACGTGCACGGCCTTCGGTAGGTTGATGAGTAAGCAACTGAACCGGCCCGCGGGATCGTGCGTGGATCTTGGTAGCAACGAGATGTCTGAGCCGTTGATAATAAACGATACCTACGAACACGTCCGCCTTCATCTTCTTACCGGTGATACCGTCGTACATCGTTTCCTTACCGTACCTGTGATAACCGTGTTTCTCGAGTATGTCTCCGTAATCCTCCTTGTCCTGCCCTTCAAACGCTGTGCCGTCCATGAACTGTGCAGCAAACGCGGCTGCCTTACCGCCAAGCATATCCAAAAGATGACCCGCGGTCATACGGGAAGGTATAGCATGCGGATTCAGTATGATGTCTGGCACGATACCTTCCTTGGTAAACGGCATATCCTCCTGAGGAAGGATCAGACCGATCACACCTTTCTGACCGTGACGGGACGCGAATTTGTCACCGATCTCTGGAGGCATCACTGTTCTGACCCGCACCTTCACCATTCTGTCACCGCCCAACGTATCAGTAACGATTACTGAATCGACTATGCCCTTCTCACCAGAGGGTAGAACAAGGGAGTTCTCACGCTTTTTCTCTTCGATAATACCGAAAACAGAAACCTCTTCCAAGAAACGGGGCGGCGAAACCTTACCCACCAGAACATCACCGCCTTTGACAGAGATCTCTGGTGATATGATGCCGTCATCATCCAGATACCTGTAAGCCTCCTCTTCACGGTATCCGGCTGTGTTAGGAGTAGGGATACAGAACTTGTCCTTCTGACCGCCGGGATACCTTCGTTCCTCGGTCGTGTAGGTCTTATAATAAACGGTTCTGGCGAGACCTCGGTCGATAGCATTACGGTTGATGATCAACGCATCTTCCATGTTGTATCCCGAGTAACTCAATATCGCAACCACGAAGTTCTCGCCCGCAGCATGCTCTTTAAATCCCAGGGCTTTGTATGCGCGTGTCTGAACCAAAGGCTGTTGCGGGTAGAACATGATATGTGCCAATGAATCGGTCCTTAGATTGTAATTGGTAGCATATATGCCTAACGATTGTTTAGCCATCGAACAAGCCATGGTGTTACGAACAGACAGATTATGGTTCGGATAAGGAAGTACGTTCACCACTACACTGGCAATCGTGACCGGATCGAATTCCAGATGTGTATGCTCTTTGGTTAACTCGTCTTCGGATAAAGCTATGTACGCTTCCTCTTCCTCTTCAGCGTCGAGGTATTCTATGATACCGTTGGCTATCAGGTCCTGCCATGTTATATCGCCCGCTTCAACCTTTTCCTTTATCTCGGGTGTGAGCCTGCTTTTACCGTCTTCAACGACTATGTAGGGACGACGTGCACGGCCCCGATCACTGTTTACATGGACGATACCCAACGTCTTATCATAGTAGATATTTATCTCTGGAGAGATCTCGTTTCTCCTCCGTTTGGCACGGAGTTCGCGACACAACGCTTCCGGATCCTCATGAAACCCGATGAGTTTTCCGTTAAGATACACCGCAGCTTTACCCACGAACCATCACCTTCTTCAGAATTTAACACCTAACGAACGTAACGTCGTTTCAACGGACTCTTCCTCCTCACCGACCGTAATGTTAGCGAGTAATGCCAGATTCTTTACAAGACCGCAACTCGGTCCTTCCGGACTTTCATTTGGACACAATTTACCCCAGTGTGTACCGTGGAGGTCGCGCGCCTTGAAATGGGGATGACGTTTGCTCAAAGGCGAGATCACCCTTCTCAGATGAGACATTGAAGATAGGAAACTCAACCTATCCAAAAGCTGTGACACGCCCGTTTGACCGGCAATCCAGTTACCCGTTGCCATGGCATACCTGATCCTGTCGGTAAACGCGTCAGGTCGCACAAGGTTCTGAACTACCAACCGTCTCCCGCGGGCCTCCGCTCTGCTCGCCTGGTAAACCATGTCTTTAACAAGAAACTGGAACGCGTACCTGAACAACTCTTCCATCAATGTACCGCTCAATTTGATCCGTTTGTTAGCATAATGATCTTTATCATCGGGCGGTAACACTCCGTGTTCAACGAATACGGTTTTCTCAGCCATCTCTATAAGGTACCATGCCTTACTTTTCCTGTGTTCGCTCGTAGTACCTATATGGGGAAGCAGATAGGTATCCAACAACATGTTCAAACGGTTTTCGCGATAGGTTTCAGGTTGACCGGGTGCAACACGTTTACCAAGATATTCCAAAGCTTCTGCAGTGTCCTTAGGTTCGCACATCTCAAGGTTAAAGAGGACCGTGTTTCTGATCAGGTAATGGTCCGAGAACGCATCTATGATCTCTTGATCACTGTTGAACCCGAGAGCCTTAAGAAGCACCATCAGGTTCACTTCTCTCGGTAATCCCGGAAAATCCACCATCAACGATCCGTCACGTTTCAATTCGAAAGCGCATCGCGCCCTGAACCCGTTCCGTGTCGAAAACACTTTAGCAACAGTCGTCTTATCGGCAGATTCCTTGGTCACCATGATACGGTTAGGTGCCAGGTCCTCTATCCCGACAAGGACCTTCTCGCTACCGTTGATGATAAAGTAACCGCCGGGGTCGTAAGGATCTTCACCGGCTTCGATCAGTTCGCTTTCGGTCATACTGTCCAGGTAACACAATTTCGATTTGACCATCACTGGTAATTCGCCTATGAACACTTCCGAGTACGTGCGACGTTCTACACCGTTGAAAACCGGGATGATTTCCATGAATATGGGCGATGCGTAAGTCAGATTCCTTATTCTCGCTTCCATCGGCATAATTTTACGTCGTGAACCGTCCGCTTCTACGACCATCGGCCGCTCGATCCTTACATCTCCGAACTTAAGTTGAAACCCTTCAACGTTTGTGTTTACGATCCCCACTTCGTTAACGATCCGTTGGATTCCCTTTTCCACAAATAGATTGTAAGAATCTAAATGTTGGGTCACTAAACCATGTTCTTTAAAATACAATTCCATCAGGCCCAAGGTATCACCTTTTTTTTAGGTTTTTAAAACTTAAATTTTCATATGAGAGATAATCCACAGATTATTTTCTCACTACACGGTAAACTACGTGCCTACCGGTGGGATCATTTCTCGTTATCTTTATAATATCGCCGGGCTTGGCTTTGATACCGAACAACGCCAGTGCCGGGTCGTTCTTCTTTATCTTCGGGAACAGATTCTTATCACCGTACTTCTTAATAACCTTTTCAGCTTCTTCCTTACTCAACAATTCGTGAATCGGCACCAGAACATGGTGGAACTCCTTCACTGGTCCTTTCTTTTTAGAGGTTTTACTCTTCCCCTTATTATTCTTTGATTCCTTTTTAGAAGACTTCCTTTTATCGGGATCTTTATGGGTCACGGCATATCACCTGGCAGATAAAACATTCTAACCTTAAAAACGCTGGTCTATAACTTTATATCTAGAAACATTTAAAAATTTTCTGTTGCAACAGTTATAATCTATCTTCTGCGTACGTTCGAGGTAACTGTGTGCCCCGGTGGTGTAGCGGTTAGCATTTCGGCCTGTCGAGCCGGCGACCCGGGTTCAAATCCCGGCCGGGGCGTCTTTAAATATCTTCTTACTTGAAACAGAGCCGTAAGAGAATTTTTCGATCGTTCGAAGTGCTGGATTATGTTTTTATATCTGAAGATTCTCAAATAAGAAAACATGTCCTCCCTAAATGATTACATGTACAATCTGCCAAAAGAATTAATAGCACAACAACCAAGCCATCTTAGAGAAGAATCACGATTGCTTGTCTACCACGTTAATGAAAGAGAGATCGAACACCGAACCTTCAGAGACATTACTGAATACTTGGAAAAAGGTGACATGGTCGTAGTGAACAACACCAAAGTCCTGAAGACAAGGCTCGTTGGAAGAAAAGCCACCGGTGGCAGAGCGGCCATAACTATCGTAGCACCTTTAGGAAACAGACGATACGATGTGTTCGTTCGTTGTAAAAACCCGAACATAGGCACAGAACTGTTGTTCCAAGAGGGGCTGGTCGGAAGAATAGTTGAATCAGGTATTGAAGGCGAACGTTTTATTATCGAATTCAATTATTCCGATGAGAAGGTAAAAGAGATTATAGAAAAACATGGTGATTACACATTGCCAGGGTACATAAAGAACTACGATTACGATAGGAAACGGTACCAGACGGTGTTTGCCAAAAAAGAAGGTAGCATAGCCGCACCGACAGCAGGGTTACATTTCTCTAAGGAGTTGATCGCACGGTTAAAAGAAAAAGGTGTAGAGTTCGCAGAAGTGTGTTTACATGTTGGGATAGGCACATTTCAACCGATAACAGAAAACGATTACACGAAACATAAGATGCATTCCGAAAGGGTTGTTGTTGATGAAGCGACCGCGCGCGCCGTGAACCGGCGGTGCGGTCGCTTGATTTTAGTAGGTACAACAACCCTCCGTGCACTCGAGACGGCTACCGACCAAAACGGTATCGTTCATCCGTACAACGGGGAGACCGACCTATTCATATATCCGGGATACAGGTTCAAACTGAAGTTTGATGGTCTGATCACCAATTTTCATCTGCCCGGGTCAACGCTTATTCTGCTCGTGGCAGCCATCATCGGGGACGATTGGAAACGTGTTTACGAAGAAGCGATATCCAAAAGATACAGGTTCTATTCCTTCGGCGATGCGATGTTCATAAAGAAATATTAGGCGCTGTTTCAAACTGAATGTGAACAAAAATCGACCGCCGTGCCATTCCGAAATTATTCACCTCTCCTAAAAAAGAAAACGTGCTAAATACTGAACGCATGCATGGGAAAACTCAACAAAACCAAACAGGTAAGATAAATCTATAAAAGACAAAATAACCTCTATCTACCAACTCCACAGTCCCGCAGTATTTAAACTTGAAGTATCAACTTGAAGTATCAGGAGAAACTTAGTTAACATAAGAATTACTCAAAGTGTAAATTTTTAATGATGCAAATGATGTTTTGACAGAGGTTAATTCTGTGATTCATCGTTTTTACCGCGGCCAAGGCTCAGTATGAAAGACCCCACACGCAAGACTAGTTCAAGCCCTATTATGAACACAAAGTACTGAGAGATCGATGAAAACGCGTTAACCGTTTCTGCAGTTGTCGGCAAACGGTAGGAGATCAAAGACGGGTTAAGAAGCAGGCTCAACACCAGCGAGAACGGTAACATCTTGGCAAGTTCCTGAGCAGCATCTTCGTTTATGTACGCAAGGATCCGGACTACCGATATGATCACTATCGAGAAAAAGAGAGAAGATGTGATGTTGTACTGAGGCGAAAGCATGAAGAAACTCATCGCAAGAATAGCAAACATCAGAAATGTGTATATAGGGAACAGGACCATGTATTTGACCACGTACGCGATGAGAGCGCCGAACTTTTTCAACGTTGCGTATCTTCCGGTATACTTATCGAGGTCGACAGCAAACATATCCTTTTTAGCGACCTTTCGATACAGGTACCAGATAAGCAACATCGCAACGGTCAGAACGATTATGTCAAAGGCAAGCGCACCGTAATCAGAACTTATGAGAGAATTCAACTGATCCGTAAATACCGAATAATCCATACACTCCACCTACCATTTTATCGTACGTGTAAAATACTCTATGCTCGCACTGATGTAACGTTTAGATACCAGGGATCTCGCCGGCAGAAACCGGTATTTCTTCGCCACATCAGAGAAATGGGAGGGCAACTTGGCCGTACGGAAGAAATAGGATACTGCATCTTTGGCGTCAGTAAACATTCTCCGGTCTATTGCGACTATCCTATCGTGTTCCACGTGAAGGTCGAGAGCGTTCTTGTGTTTGTCCATAAAATCGTAGGTCGGTTTTTCAAGAACCACTGACGGTCCTCTCACCTTCTTAATCATCGGCAGGACATCGTTAACCAGTTCGAACATGATCAGACATCTATTCATATCTGTCCAATAGTAGTACCCGAACATGTCGAACTCGTTGTCCCTAAGGAAACGGTTCAACTGTCGTACGAGTTTTCTGAACTGCGGCCAGAGCGTGTCTTCAACGACGTCAGGAGCAGGAAATTCGATGACGAGCAACCGGGTACCGCGTTGTTTGATCCGTCTGTAAAGGTTGGCGGGTGAAACCGGAGAACGTCTCTTGAAAAAGAAATTCAAACTCGGCCTTTTCAGGAACATACGGGAAGCAAGGATGAATATGCTCATAGAGGTTGTCGACACAACAGCAGCGACGTTACGTTTCTTATCTGTGGGGTCGATAACTATCAACGGTGCATCGAACACCTTGGTCAAATCAACAGGAGTTCTATTCTTATCACCGTAATAGTTTTCTATATCTATCACGGTCGGGATCTTCCAGGAAGACGCATGTTTAAGCGTGTCCAGGAACGAGCCGTACCTGATGATCAGGAGTTCGCACAGATACCCCGAAAACCCCTCCACTCTAACCTCTGCACCGTAGATGTCATGGGCCTTCATAAACTGTTTAAGCAGCCGGACATCATCCTTCTGTTTCTCGGTAAGATGGTTGTTCACATAAGCGGTGTGGAGAGGCGACCTATCAACCGCGGTGGCACGTTCCTCCGGAGAAGATATCCGGTAAGCAGGGACCACATCTATATCAAACCCTTTAAACTTTACCGAAAGATACGGATGTTCCGCATAGGCAAGATGGAACTCGGCATCCTTAAAAGCTTCTTTAGCAGAAGTCAACCCTACATCGACTAACCGTTCCCTGGAATACGACTTCGGAAACAGCATGAAGACGTCGAACTCGCGACGACCTTTCAACTGCGTACCTTTAGCAACCGAACCGACCAGTACAACTTCAACGTCTGAAGGAGTGGCCTGTTTCAAACGTTCCATGACTTCGCTCAGCACCTTCTGTTCCGATGCCAACTCCCGTTTGCTCGGTTTAATCCGCCTTATCACCTGATCCAATATACGCATAACATCCTCATCGGTAGACCGCCCGGTTACCGGTTTACTCATCTCCTCTTTTATCCCTCGGACCTTCTTCTTACGGGTCATAGGACATCCTCCCGAGATCATCACCCAAAAATAAGTTACTTCACTTGCGGATGGTCTGTATAACGATCTTCTCAAGTTCTATCGGATTGTACTCCTCCATGGTTTTGATTGCGAAATCGAGTTTTGCCTCGCTCTCAGCAACGATGTCGAACAGTTTATCGCCTTTCCGTACTTTATCACCGTGTTCGCAGTAGAGTATTATACCCGCACCTTTATCGAACGGTGAACCGGCAGCACGGGCTATCATAGACAGTTTTCTGTTGTCAACGTGACTGATCCTCCCGGACTTTTCTGCCACCACCGAATACACCTTATCACCGATCGGCAGATCATCGATCTTAACGTTGGGGTCACCGCCCTGTGCTTCGATAATCTCCCTAAACTTCTTCATAGCTTTACCGCTTTCCAGGATATGCTCGGCCACTGCGCGGCCTCGCCCGGGTTCGACGGCGCCGGACAGCTCGAGCAACCTGCCGGCTAGTATCAACCCTTTCTCCCGCAGATCCATCGGTCCGGCGCCGTCGAGGATCTCCAACACGTCCTTGCATTCCAAAGCAGGACCGATCCCGACACCGATCGGATCGCTACCGTCGGTGATCAAACTTTCGATCTTCATGTTTATCCGTTTACCGATGGCTATGAAATCGTCAGCCAACGATTGCGCTTCAGTGACACTCTGAAGTTTAGCGCCCCTGCCCACAGGTATGTCTATGATCACATGGGTGGCACCAACACTCTTCTTCTTAGCCAATATACTTGCCAACAGTGCGCCGCGCGGGTCCAAGGACAAAGGTCTGCGGATATGTATAAGCTTATCATCTGCAGCGGCGATGTTCATACCACCTCCCCATACGATACATCCTTTGGTCTTAAGTACAACGTCCCTAACCTCATCGATGGACAACGTAACAGGTGCCAGCACCTCCATCGTATCGGCTGTACCCGCAGCGGACGTGATCGAACGCGATGATGTCTTCGGTATATACATTCCGGCTGCCGCTATGATCGGCACGACCAACATCGTAGTTCTGTTGTTTGCCACACCGCCTATACAATGTTTATCGAGGATGGGCCTCTTGTTAAGATTGAGTTGTTCACCCGATTCAACGATCGCATCGGTCAGATAAACAACCTCATCGTAGTTCAGACCCCTAATATAGACCGCGGTTATAAAAGCAGCCATCTCAACAGGTGACAGGGAGTTCTCCATCAGTTCATCGATGATAAGTTTTATCTCATCGCGTTCCAACGGCGAACCGTCCATCTTCCTTTTTATGTACTCTATGGATTTGGGACGCGGTGCTATCTGAACGGTTATTTTCGAACCGTCCCGTACACCCAGTTCGGTTGAGATCTCTTCAAACAGACCGATCTCACCCCGTTTAACAAGGTCTGTGGACAGGTCGACCATCGCTATAACATCTTTATCTTTGTAAGAAACCTTAACACGTGAAGAAGGGTGTATATCGTTCTCGAGAGCATCGTCCTGGTTTAGCACGACTATCTTACTACCTGAAACTATGTCAAAACATTTTGCCTTCAGAGTTATCGGATGGACTACAAACTTCACGGACATGGTAACATCCTCTTATCAAACATTTTTATAACTTTCTCCGCAGTGCGCACGTATTCCCTCGGTTTTAACACGCCTTGCTCTGTGACAAACCCTGATATGTGTTTTGCAGGAGTTATGTCAAAAGCAGGGTTCAAAACCTTGAGACCTTTAGGGATATGGGCCAGCACCTCCCTAGGGTCACGGTATTCGATAGGTATGTCGGGACGTCTGTCCAACTTGTACAGTTCAACACACGAATAGAACGGTATCCCGCGACGGTAGGCCAGTTCGGCAATCGTTTTTGTGCCTATCTTGTTAGCCAGTTGACCGTTTAACCCTACCGCATCACCGCCGACGAACACCTTATCTATTTCGTCTATGACCGTTCCGACACCGCTGTCAACGATCAACGTGGTGGGTATCCCGTAAGATAAGAGGTCGCGGACGGTTCTATGCCCTTGATAGAGGGGACGCGTCTCGGTAGCCACCACTTCAAACCGTTTCCCAGAATTCCACGCTGTCTTCAAAGTCAACATCACGGACGTAGAGTGACAATGAACGAGGATTCTATCACCTGACTTTATAAGACGGCTGCCCGCGCGCGCTAACCGCGCGCGGGCGCCGTCCATCTGTTTGAGGATCGTTTTAAGTTTTCTGGCAAGATAACCGCGTAGCACGGATGAACTCAACCTCTTCTGTTCGGCAAGATTGTTGATGTCGTAAAGTATATCGTCCAGATAGTTGATCAGCATCGGTTCTGTCGGACGTAACCCTTTTAACATGTCCGCAACACTACGCGCACGGGTCAACAGTTCATCAGGATCGCGTGAACGTCGTGCATACACGTTCATCTCGTAAACGAAAGCGATTATACCGTACTTAGCAACCCTGTGCGCACCCTGAATCCTAATGGCACGGATGTCTTCCGCCAACCGTTTCGCACGTTTGCTCAGGAATCTCACATCTTCTCAATAAGAACGTAACAGATTTAAACTTACCTTCTTTTCGCACGGGAGTGCAGACGGGATAGAGTATGGAGAGTTGGAAAAGAGAAAGAAAGGGAATGAACATAAGAAAAAGGATATATGAGAATAAGAAGATGAGGTTAGGTAGATAGTTTGGTATAAAACCTAATTCGTCACACAGAGTTAATCAGATTTATTCACAATTGCACAGAAGGTTTTGCTTATACCCATATATTTATAAAGATTGCTCCAAAAATATAAGTGGTGATTTGCATGCCGACAGTACAAGAAAAAAATCCTGAAGTTAAAGAAATGATTGAGAAGACACCTGAACTGAAAAAAGCAATGGAAATCTTGAACTCATTATCGCAAGAGGAAAGGAGTTATATTGCAGCGGTAATGAAGGCAAGGACTGACGCAGAGTATATAATGAAGTTGCCTTCAAGTGTTAGAAGGGCTTGGCTAGAGGCTCTTCTTGATAAAATACCTCCAGAAGAGATTATTGAGACTATGCCACTGCCACCTGAAACAAAATCGAAAATGATGCAGATGTTGGAGAAAAAACGTAGGGGAGGGATCCTTGAGAAGATTCCTAAGAAGCGTGATATACCTAAAGAATGGTCTGAATGGATTGAACAAAAACTTCCTAAGAAACCTACTAATATAATTAAACTTCCTAAAAAGTTTGAAGGAAAAGAAGGGTCTAAAATGCTTAAACTTCCCGGAGAAATCAAGGTAGAAGAAGAGGAGCCCAAAATAATTCTTCTTTCTAAGAAGAAAGGAGAAAAAACTGAAAAATAATTATCGTCTTTTTTCCTTTTTATAAATTATCTATGAGTTGTGCGCCTTCATTTTTCATCTCAAAAATATCCATACTCAAAAATAATTTAGGTTATTAAGCGTGGAAGAAGTGTCTTAGTGAACAATTTTTATAATCTGTTTGAACTTTGAGTGAGGTGTTATTTATTATAGGATAAGAAGTAAGAAGCAGAAATAAGGTATAAAGAGAAGAAGATGGAAGTAAGAATGTCAAGATATGAAGGTGAAGGAAGTTAGGGAGATACGTAATAGAAACAATGGGAAAATAAAGGTGAGTGTGAAAATTTTATCGGAATATTTTTAAATGCTATGATGCAAAATAAAACAAAAAATTAATGAGGGGTTATTCTGTGGAAGAGGACAAGATTAGGGAACTCGTTAATCAACTTCCGGATGCGATGATCCTTTCAAAAGAGGACGAAGAACTACTCAAGTTTATAGAAGAGTCGAAACCGAAGATTTACGTGATAGGCAGCGGCGGCGGTGGATGCAACACGATCACACGGATGTTTGAGGTAGGTATAGAGGGTGTTAAGACGATAGCCGTGAACACGGATGTTCAGCATCTTCTCCGCACACGTGCCGATAGAAAGATACTGATAGGTAAACAGTTGACCAGGGGTATGGGTGCAGGCAGTAATCCTGAGATCGGGGAGAAGGCGGCAAAGGAATCGATAAACGAAGTGTTGGATGCGGTCAGAGACGCAAACATGGTGTTTCTCACCTGCGGTTTAGGCGGCGGTACCGGAACCGGTAGTCTTCCTGTGATCGCGGAAGCGGTTAAACAGATGGGTGCGTTAACCGTGGCAGTTGTAACGTTACCGTTCACTTCTGAAGGAAGGACACGTATGCAGAATGCGTTATCCGGACTGGAAAAACTTGAGAAGGTTGCGGACACAACGATCGTAATCCCGAACGATAAACTGTTGACCATAGCTCCGGACCTTCCGCTGAACACCGCGTTCAAAGTGTCGGATGAAGTCCTTGTCGGCGCTGTCAAAGGGATAGCCGAACTCATCACCAAACCGGGTCTCGTTAACCTGGATTTCGCTGACCTGCGCACCATTCTCGAGGACGCAGGGTGCGCGGTGATAGGTGTCGGCGAAGCGTCGATAGACGCGAAGCCGAACGAACGTGCTATGATAGCGATCGAAACCGCGTTGAACTCGCCGTTGGTGGATGCGGACATTAACAACGCATCACGTGCTCTGGTAAACGTGATCGGCGGGGAAGACATGACATTGAAAGAGGCAGAACTGATGGTAAGCGAGGTATCCAAACGGATCAGTCCGAACTCGCACATCATATGGGGTGCGCGCGTGGAGAAGGAGATGCACAAGTCCGCGTTACGTGTGTTGGTGGTGATCGCGGGTGTCAAACCACCCAAATATTCGTTGGATGAGATCTCCGAATCAGGAATCGTAGACCTGGACCTGGACATAGTCGATTGAGGTGATACACATGATAGACAGAGTAGTCGGGTTCATAAAACAATCGAAGAGAATCTTTTACATGTTTGACAAACCGTCCATGCAGGAGTACAAACAGATCCTGAAAGTCAGCGGGTTGGGTATGATAATCATAGGCATAATAGGTACGGTGATAAACTTCTTGTTCCAACTGCTCAATCTGTGAGGTGTTTATTCATGTTGCTAGCCCTTCGTGTAACAACCGGTCAGGAGAGGATCATTGCAGACCTGATATACAAAAAAGCGAAGAAGGATAACCTTCCTGTTTACGCTGTTCTTGCGTTTGACAATCTGAAAGGGTACATCATCGTTGAAGCCGAGGATCACGAAACAGTCAGGAAAGCCAGTTACGGTTTACCGCACATCAGAGGGTTACTCAGTAAAGAGATCACGCTCAAAGAGCTTGACCCGATGATCGAAGCATCCAAACCGAAGGTCATGAGTATCCACAAAGGGGACATCATAGAAATCATAGGCGGACCGTTCAAAGGCGAACGTGCAAAGGTTATCAAGGTTGACAAAACCAAGGAAGAACTTACCGTTGAACTCACCGAAGCAGCAGTGCCTATACCTGTAACCATCAAGGCTAACACGGTAAAACTGATAGAGAAAGCAGAATCGGCCGAAGAAGAATAATCCGTGCTTTTTCTTTGTTGTGCTTTTTTCTTGTTTTTCGAACCTATAACTTTTACTCGCCAGAGGATTCGATCGGACTTACTGGAGATGCAGGAGTGGTACCGCCGAGATGTATGCTGAAACTGCACTGTACACCGGTCCCCCATTCTGTCGTGTCTCCGAAGTGTTTCCGTTCTGAATACCATCCGCCGCGTGCATAGAAGTTTCCGCGCAGTCCGAAGATGTTGAGCGTGCCGCCAGCCCCGACGCCTACCAGGAACCAGTTCCGGTTGTTATCCTCATTGATATAGGTAGTGTACCTATCCTCAACGAACGCCCAAACATTAACCTTTTCATCACGGTATAACGTACTGGCGACTTGGGCTTCTGTTTCTCTGGATGTTCCCACGTTATAAGTATGACTGATCATCAAACTTGGATAATAAAGTCCAAGGTTGTACCATCCCAAACTCAACCTCCACATATCAAGTTCGTTGTACATACCCCATCGTTCAAAAGCTATCCCTGCCTGGGACCAATGCGGAACAGTATCGAACCACAATGCTATTCCTTGATATGTCGGCGAATACCTGAACTGTGTCACCGCTCGGTTTATAAAGAAAGGATGATGAACGTTTAACTGTGCAAGGATGAAAGGCATCTTTTCACCGTACCTGTCAGCCATGCCGAGACCCAGACCGCCCGCATCCACGTACAACCCTTTCGACAACCTCATCGTACGCAACCATGACAGGTTCACGTAACCTCTTTTTTCAGCAGTCGTAGATGTAACGTAATCTTCGTAGTATGCCCCGACAACCATACCGTTATCCCTGTCCACCATGAAGGTAACGGCCGCTCTGTTTCTCTCGGAAGTTCCGGTAACACTACGGTAGACCTCTCCTGCCATCCTGCCCGCGCTAGCATAACCTTTGATTGCCTGGTACCCTTCCGTTTTATGAAGGTATCCTGCTAAGTACAACGCACGGTCCATCCTCAAACTCCCGCCGGTCAACCATCTATCAACTCCATCGTTAGTAAACATGTAGTATCTCATTCTACCGTTCTCCCATCGCACATCGCCGCCGCCACCGTACAAACCGTCAAACCCGGCCGCCTCCACTCTTACACCTTTATCATCAACAGTATAGTTGAACCCGGCACCCCATTGAGTGCTCAGACCTTCTTTCTCGCCTGCAGGGTATCCTTCTTTAATACCCTTCGTATAATCTTCGCCATAAGCACCGTAAACAGACAGATTCCCCATACTACCTGCAACCTGGACAAAGTTGTGAGCAGGCACACGGTTATCAGACGGGTACTGAGAGATCCATCGTCCGCCCCATAACCTCAACCCGGGTGCTCCGTACCACATATTATACAAAGGAAGCTGGGTATCGAGAGCGAACCGTTCAAACCGCATACCGCCATAGGACTCTGGGTAATACCTCAACAAACCTATCCCCGCCTGATGCACGGTACCGAACAACAAACCCCGTCCGTAGAACGGATTATACTGAAGGTCCAACCGTCTCCTCCATCGGTCGTACCCGTAGTATATGGAATACTCCTGAGCACTCATGTTCAACCAATCGAACCATGAATAGAATGTATTATGAACGGTTGTAGTCATATCCTGGGTAACTGATGTTTGATAAAGATGGGTTTTCAACCATCCTCGCATCAAAGACCATTCCGGATTTCTGGCAAAAAGGTCGGCACCGGCGTAAGCATTCCTCAAAGTAGTCTGCTCTTCTTCAGTAGTTACAGACCTACCCCTCCATTCTATGTTCCCTTTGTACCAACCTGGTCCGTAATCGGCGACAAAGCCCAGATTACCGCTCCCTTCGATATCAAGGGTGCGACTGGTTACCTCCCCCTCCTCCTTCACTTCGGTTATTCCGACCTTTAACAAACTTGTAGATGTTTCGTTGGCGGACAGTGTCGGCTGTATACGAAGCTGTTTCTCTTTAGCCTTTCTTGCAGTATTGTTATAATTCAGTTCAACGGGTCCTGCTTCATCGAACCGTAACACGTATCCGCCGTCCTCTTTCTCAACCTTCGGAAAGAACACGATTACTGTAGCATTTTTCGAATATATCGATTCGTTATCCGGTACCGGAACCTCCCCCGGAACAACCGTTGCAGGTTGCCCGTCGATCAACAGGTTACCTTCCTCATCAACGGTTATTGTGTGATAATAATGGGGTTGAGCAACTTCCTGTTCCTGTGGGTATTTGATGTAAACAGGCAACCTCTGTACACCCCCCTCAGTTAACTTGTAATCTGCGGGTGATTGCACCTGCGTGACACGTTGGCTCGGATAGGATACCGACGGCACAGCAGTGATCATGTACACGTATCTGCGTTTGAGGTCCAGAACCAGATAACCGTCGGATGTCGACCTTACATTCTCGCTACCGAAGTATACGAGTTGTTTGTTTTTGAGTTGCTGTATAAACTCCTGCACCTCTTTAACATTCTTATTCGCAAGCTGATAGGTTATATCGTAAGCGTCGCACAACGTCTCCAGGGGAGGTCTCGGGTCGATGGAGAAAAGGAGCGGTGCGGAAAGTCCGTAGAACGTCTTCATCATCTTCACAGACTCCGGTGTAAGACCTCCTGATGCTAAGATGAACAGGTCGTCCATACCCACCAATCCGTAAACCTTCGTATATTGTCTCAGAAACTCCTCTGATATCTGCAACGCGTTACCCCATTGGCCGATAAGATAGTTTACGTTCTCAGCCATTTTTGTAGTTTCGTTCTCTGCATCGCTAAAATCGCAGTTGTCAACCATACTATCTATCAGATTGTAGAAAACGGATTTTTCATTCTCCGTCATTTCGCCCTTCCGTACGAAAGAACTTAGGGAATTATCCAGCGCATCATCGAACGATTCGCCCTGAGCCATCCTGTCCGCAACATCGGTAAGCACAGTTGACACAACCTCTATGAGCTTATGTTTACCGTAGACACCCTGATATTTGGTTGCCCAATCGTACCCTGATATCTGGTTTAAGAAGTGTTGGTACACTGTTTCGCCGTCCCGATAGTCCGTGCTCTCAGAACTGATAGCCACCGTGGAAAGGTCAACAACATCTTCATAGTTGGATATAGAAGTATATTCGTAACTTGAACCGTAAATGGTTAGACGTATCTCTTCCAAACTTCCGTGCGCATCGGCAATAAGAAAAGGTATGGTGTTAAACAGAAACTCTCTACGCACAGAAGGGTTAATAATCTCGGTAACGTTTAAAACCCATGGGGATATCACCCATTTATTCTCATCGGGTTCGGTCCTGGCGTTATCGTATTCTTCCATCCTTCGGTTCTTCAAGTATTCTGTATCTATGAGGATCATCCCATTGTCGCGGTAGGTATACCAGTTATTAAGTCCTCCCTCCTCGGTACCCAAAGGGGTTGCAGTGTTCAGCAGTTCGGACATCAGTAGAACAGCATTCCCGTGATGATACTTCTCCAACTCGGTTAACTGTTGAAACAGACCTATGTATCCCTTCTCTTCCTCAAACTTTTCGGAAGCCACACTTTTAAGGTCTTTGTAAGGTAAAAATGTCAGAAGAGCGAGGTAATCCGCTTCAACGAGTGCCCGCTGTTTCGGGGACATCCCTACATCCAGCAGCATTCCGTCGAGTAAACGGACCTGTCCGACGATGCGTCCGCGTTCATCCTCATTAAGTTGCGGGAATAGGGAGTCTACGGTCTCATCGATGTTGAAAACCATACTGCCCACGGGTTGCGGTGTTATCTCACCAAGTTTTGATCTCTCCTTGGACACCTGTCGACCCGCGGATTCAAAATATTTGAGTGCATTATCCAGTCCGTTATCCTGAATGAGCTTGAGAACCGCTAACGACCTGTTCTTATACTTTTTGTAAGGTTTAGTCCAATCCTCATCCAACTCGTTGTTATAAAAGACCGTTAAACCCTGTTTCTGCTCTTCGCTCAGTCGGACACCTTTGTCCTCAAGATACTCAATCCATCGGTCAACAGTCAACCGTCCTTTGTATCCCTTCTTCTTTTTCCATGCCTGAATATCTTGATTGGTGATAGAAACCTTTTTCTTCAACGATTCCGAACCCAAGGGTACCACCCGTTTGAAATATGATACATAATAATT
This sequence comes from Candidatus Micrarchaeota archaeon, assembly GCA_021163225.1. Classification (NCBI taxonomy): domain Archaea; kingdom Nanobdellati; phylum Microcaldota; species Microcaldota archaeon. Next base: position 23,816 of record JAGGXE010000063.1, read on the forward strand.
TTTATACCTTTGTCCACCTTCGTCTTGCCCTACTTCACGATACCCGCTCTGCTCTCTCACCCGACCGTTAACACCGGTAGCATTAGAACTTCCGAGAACGGGTACAGATGTAAGCAAAACGCTCGCAACCAAGATCTTAGAGATAGGTCTAACAACCCTGCACGAAGCACGTTTTAACCACGACTTATATTTTGTCTTGTACATCGACGCGTCCATCGAAACCATCCTCAAAACATGTTTGCAACAGTTGACCGATCGCAACAGCCGACCGATGAGTTTTGTGGTTATCACATAATTTATGTGTAATCAAATAAAAAGGTTACTGGTAATCGTGTGTATTGGATTCGATATCGGATTCGATGCTGAAATCAATGTCGGATTCGTACGGTTATACATCACAGTGTTGTGTGCGGCGTGGCGGGCGTGAACAGTTGTACGTGCGGTATACGGAAACGGGTCGGAATGACAACGCGCACGCCCGCCCGCCGCAACACCTCGATAGAATTTTCACCCACCGCGTTCACAGATAACAATGACCTCGATTCCAACAATCTCCTCAATCTGGACACCGCCTCGGACATGTCGACAAGTTCGCCTGTGTAAAACGTTCTGTATGTATCGAGGTCGATAACGATTTCACCGTCACGCAAAACAGAACCTATCAGACCCTCATCACACATTGCCAACACGATACCTTTCAAAGTTCTGTGTTCCTTAACATAAACCCGTGCAACGGACATTCATCACACCTCGGTTTATTTCGTTTACAGTAGGTTTTACCCAGTTTAACTATGAGAGCATGAAACTCGTTGAACACGTACACCTTCTCATCATCGGCGAGTTGCGAGAACGCCTTCTCGAACCATTCCCTGTATTCTTCATAAGATTTAAAACTGACACCGTGACGTTCGCACATCCTTCGCGTGTAGGCATCGATAACGAACACAGGTCTATGTAAAGCGTAGAGAAGGATCGAATCAGCGGTCTCTGGACCGACACCTTTTATATTCAACAGTTCTTCACGAAGAACTTCGGTAGGTTTGGACCTATCCAACTGGAGATACCATCGCGTAACCGTTTTCAACCGTTCGGCTTTTTGGTTATAATAACCGGCCGACCGGATGAGACGCGCAACCGTACCCTTTCTTGCCCTGTACAACCTGATCGGGTCGAGGCAACCGTGCGTCTTAAGGTTGGTTATCGCCTTTTCAACATTGGCCCAATTCGTATTCTGTGTGAGAACCGCACCGACGATTATTTCAAACTCGGTGTCACCGGGCCACCAATGCTGCGGTCCGAAACGGTCCAGTAACAGGCGAAACACGTCTGTAATCGAGATACGTCTGCGCATGTAAACACCTTTCTTAAAAAGTATTAAATACCTTTCAGTTGTATATAAAAACATGGCAAGCAGGTCCAGGAAAAAAACATCAAAAAAGAAGAATGCAAAGACCGTCAAAAAGACGAGAAAAAGCACGAAGAAAAGGAAGGTGAAAAAGAAAACGACCGGATCAACAAAGGTAAGGAGAAGTACGAATATTCCGACTGTAGTCGCAGAGGTTCCCATATCCGAGAAGGCTATCGAGATAGTACAACTCCAGAAGGAGTATGAGAAGATAGACAGGGATATAAAGATAGCTATGAAAAACGTAGAACTGGAGGAACCGAAATCGCCGTTATCGTTTTTCAGGAACCCCTTAGGCAAACCTAAAAAGAGATAGGGTGTAAGAACCGCTCTTACGTCAGGTTAAGGTTAGGGATGATCTACGCGATTTGATAGCAAAGATTTTTAAAATAAAAGTGGGAGAATTTATCAAACTTTTTATCGGGCCCGTGGTCTAGTGGTTATGACGTCCGCTTGACAGGCGGGAGGTCCCCGGTTCGAATCCGGGCGGGCCCATCATTCAGTCACAACATCTCATTCCTTAGGCGTATGCTGTTCAACGAACTCTTTTGTGTACTTCTCAAGTATCCGTACCCATCTCGGTTTACGAACCCTGTACAACGACCGTCTGACTTCCTCCCTTTTATCTTCGGTTCCGCTGCTCTGGACTTTGCGTTTCTTTTTCCACGGTTTATCTATGACATATACCCTACGGTAGGCCGCTTTGAACATCTTCCATACGAACGGCAACCATTCCTTATATTCTTCATCGGTGAAGGTTTCTACAAACTCGAACAACTGTTTTGGCCATAGATCAATGTTCTTCCAATCGATTTTCGGGACTTCTTCGCCCGCCTCCCTCCTATCTCCTGCAACGTCCGACACAACACTTCTAACCAACCATTTAAGTTCGTAAAACTTCGTGACCAGGTCAAGAGCCGCCAGGTATCTCCTGTATTCTATCAGGTTTTTACCCAAACCATCCCTTATAAAATCCGAATAATTTCTGGGCCAATGATAGGGGTCCATATGTCTCTGTTTCGGTGGTAGGATTTTGTAGAGTTCTACATACAGTTCGATACATCGTTTGAAATATCTTCTGACCATCAATGCAGCAAACTTTTCAGCATTACCGACGTCACCGACCTCTTTCGTAAGTTTTATCAACCACTTCCTCGCATCACGCAACCCTTCGCGAGTACCGTCTTTGAAATACAGTCCTAACAACGGTTGCGAGAATCCCCATCCGTACTCCTGATATTCTAGAAGGATCTTCAATGCAGCAACCTTCATAGGCATACCTAACAACGTGTAAGCAACCATCTCTTCCCCGGTCAGATAAGAGTATAACGGATGTTCGCCTTCTATGTATTCTTCTGGTGATTCGTGAAACGCATAGGAATTCAGATAGACAAGTCCGTCGATAAGTTCATCCATGAGATAAGTCAGATATTCTTCCGGCGTCCGACCGGATTCTGTAAACTGTTTCCACCGTTTTTTCATCCTTCTTAAAGACATCCCGGATTTGTCCGTGATCACAACCTCCCATCCGCGCGTGTCTTCACCTGCTACATTGATATCTATAGGCGGTGCTACAGGCGGATGTTTCACATTGAAAATCGGGTCGTAACCTACATCCTCTTCGTCGTATTCAGGCAGGATGGTAACGCGTTTAGTCAATCTGTTAACCTTGACACGGTCAGGGTCGTACAACAGGAAACTGAGCGTCTCGATGTACATAAACTTTCTGGCTACCTCACCCAACTTCTTCTTCAAATTCTCATCATCGCTATGCTCTTTCAACTCTTCGCGAAGACCGGTCAGCCTATCGATTACATCGTTACGGGTATCGAGAACCCTGTTGTACACAAGGTTGAATGTTAGAGAGACGAGTTTACGTCTCGACTCCCGCGTTGTCTTAGGGAGTATTTCTGCAAACCTGTCCTCCAGTTGCTCCGCTAACCGTAGCAAAACTTCATCGGGTGCGGGATAATCTTTCAGCCGCGTCATAAACGCGGAAACGGACCGGTTTATCTCAGCGAGACATCTGACCGCAAGTTCAGGGTTACCGACAATCTTCTGAATCGCAGTAACCCAAGGGTTATAATCTGTGAGAGGGATCATCAAAGGTCCTTTGCGCTGTTCAGACCCTGTCCTTCCTTTCTTTTCAGCCTTTTTCTTGCTGGCTACCGCGTCCATCTTTTCACCTCTTCATCTTTGTCGAATGATAGATAACTTCTCCGCTCACCACGCCTAAAGGTGTAACGTACATATCGTTAGGCAACCCGTAAGCCGAGAGTATCTCAGGCCAACTCCTGCCCGGGACACTGATCTTTTCCAAAAGTTCTGGGTCGATCCTATCCATCGCTTCCAAAAGGCTCATACCTTCCGGATTGGTGATGTACTGCATCTCAGACATCCTGAGGTTTTCAGGAATATTATCCAGGTCAAAACCCATCCTGCGAATCTCCGACCTTACGGCGTTGATCTCAGGCGACTGAATATCGCGCCAGACAACCGACCTGTAGAACCCTATCTCTTTGTTACTGACCTGCGATTCTAACGCTTCCGGAGAAGCTATCTGAACGATTTTCGGATTAAACTCTACACCTTTGACTACCTTACCGATATTCTCAGACCATCGGTTAAGGAACTGGTTTACGTCCGCATCTTCGGGCAAAGCCACAATAACTTCTGAAGTACCTTTCACATAGAAACTCGAACCCTTCGGAAGTGAGAGTGCCAACGTCTTCCGATTGACTTCAATGACATCATCACCTATATCGTGACCTACGTTGTTGTAAGCAGTAAACTTCACCACGTCCTTCTCAAGAGGAGCGCTCGCTTTACCGCTGTGATGTCCGGCCGCTTCCATCAAAACACTTTTGACAACTTTACCCTCAGAAATTCGAGCGACCCTGTAACGTATCTCAATGTGGTACACCTTCTTACCTGCCTTCACTTCTTTCATTATAAAACGCCGGACATTGCCTGATTTTTTACCGGTCATATCCACTTCCATGTTCTTAAGTTCTTCGAGCGGTTCAACGTTGAACAGTTTAGGTTTGAAGGTTTCATAATTGGGTGACTCTGCCTCTGCAAGCACGCCTACCACACCTTTACTCTCAAGTTCTCCTACATTGGACACAGTAATAGTGTAATCCGCACCTGTTATCTTGTCAACCGTTGATTCTGTCATACACCCTTTATTTATTGCAGGTTCATATAAAGTTCTTTCGGCACGTTTCATCAAACTGTTGGCTTCGTTGATCACCTTCTCAACCTCTGTCTTAGGTGCGTTGGTAACAAGGTATATCTCATCACCGCCTTTACCGCCAACAGAAACAACGTACCCTGCCTTTTTGAGTTGTGCAGCGACGTAGTTAACCATCTTCTTCTCTTGAGTGAGTGCTGCATCACCGACCTTTTCATCGAACGTGTTGTTTATCATACTCAACCTCCTCTTGTCAAACTGTACACATGTAACCTTGGTGTTTCTATCAAATCCTTTGTTTTCAAACGCTTTAACCACGTCTTCGTTCAACTTCTCATTATCTTTGTACCATTTCACTTTTCCGGAAGAAGCCATGTATTCGATGTTTGTTTCTCGTATCTGGGAATATGTCCTGTACATCATCTTACCTTCACCGTAAACTCCTGCGGTAGTGGAAGCGATGAGAAGACCTTGGAAGAGCACCGGCAAAAATACCGATTGATCCTGAGCGGAGAGTTCACCGTACATCCTGGCATTCATCTCGGTACCTCCGATGTATACTGACCCCATCCCTGCGATACTCGTTGCACCGCCGATAAACTTAGTGCCTAAAGCAACCTTCCCTGCCAGTGTACCCGATTTGGATAACAGTTTAAACCCTGTCGCACCTGCACGACCCGCAAAGGATGCAGAAAGCAGGAAAGAACCCAAAGCAACCTGTGTTTCCGCAGACGATAGGTCAAAAACCCCCATCTTACCCTGATGAGCCAGTTCTGCCGCAGACTCGGCCGCGAAATAAGCGTTACCGCTGTAAATGAGGATTGCACCGACAGGTCCGCCGACACCCGTAAGCATCAAACCTGCACCTACAACGATCGCACCGCCTGCCAACAGGTCGTCCATCCATAACTCGCCTTCCTTCTCCAGATGTATCCCGTTCGGTAACGCATAGAATCCGCGGGGTAACTTGCCCTCCTTCAACAGGTCGTAAACCGCACTGTAAATCGTGTTATCGGAAACATCCTGAGAAAACGTATACTGCTCAAGCGTCTTGGGAAACACTTCCCTTCCTCTAATCTTTGCACTTTTATCTACAACACGTTTGACACGTTCCCCTGTGTAAGGGTCGGCTACACGTACGGTTATCCCTTCTTCCTCTGTAGTCACACGAACGAGGAAAGGCACCGCGTCGATCAATACCCCGTCACCTGCCTTGCGAACACGGATCACAGGTAGAACGATCACTCCCTTTTCATCGAAATGCTCTTTGAACAGATACCTGTTACGCAGGTCTTTAATATCTTCGTCAGATAACCCAAGGTTATGCAACGCCTTCTCATATCTTTCAGACAGTATCAATGACGAATCGATCATGTTCAACTTCTTCATGACAAGTTCTTTTGTAGTGACTCCGTTAATCACAGTGTTATACACGTCGTACCCTTTTGAGAGTTCTGTGGTTGTCTCTCTGTACATCTGATCGGCCGGTTGTGATTTGGTCTCAACAGCAGAATAATCCGATTCGGCGTGAGTGAACTCCTGTGTTTCATAACTCTGCTCAGGACTCGGAACCTCCGGTACCTCGAGAAGAACTGGGCGTATGGCATCTAACGTTTTATGGAAGGTGGTAACCAGTTCCCTGTCGCTCATGTTGTTAAGGTTGGACAGTGTTGTTTTGTCAAGGTTACCGTACTCTGTAAGAAAAAAGATGATCCTGTTACGTAACTCGGTTCTCCGACGCGCCGCGCGCTCGTCTTCGACGAGCGCGCGTTCCCGTGCTTCTGCGAGATGTTCCAGTTCTTCAACATCGCTGGTTAGAAGAAGCGCCTTCATGAACACAGATTCCCTCTCCTTAGTTCTCTGGACAACCGCCATCGTTAAAACACCTTCCAAAACAAAAGTGATGAAACGTTACAGTAACCGAAGGAACTGCGCAACAGTTACAGATAATCCTCGCAGATCAGTTCTGACAGGCATCTGATATAACAGATTGCTTCGTTGTTCGTCTCGTTCGATTCTACAATCTTACCTGTAGCATCCGCAGTAACGTTGTATATGTAAGTACCGGGTATTTCGCATTTGTAATCAAAGGTGTCCACCTGATACCAATCCGGCGGGCGTTCTCCACCCGGCCACACAACATCCGTGTATAATGGGTTCAGCCTGCCTATGTTAAACTCTATCTTGTCACTGTCTATTATAACAGTAGTGACCGATTCGTTCGCTATCGCATCGCCGATGTTCGAGGTGTTGATATGCACGGTAACTGTCTCGCCGAGCGAAACGCTCACGTTCTCACACGACGGTACAAGGTCGGGTTGTCCGGATCCGGGGGCACACAGATTACAACTGTAGAAACATAACTTCTCATTATTACCTTCGTTCTCTTCAGAAACGTTATCGGTCGCATCGGCAGTAATCTTTAATATATATAACCCTTCCTCCGTCGGGGTGAAATTGTAAACAGATCCGTTCCATACCTGTAACGGCGGGAACGCACCATCCAGTGTTCTGGTTGGAGTTGTGCAGCTGCCGCATGTAGAAGATGCGTTTGTACAATATATTTGGTTCGGCATCAAACTAGAGGTTAACCAGCCGCGTCCTTCTTCGCACACGAACAATGGATCACAACTCGGTAATGCCGGCAACGTGAAATTTTGGTCATCTACAAGGTTTGAAAAATTGTCTTTAAACAGCATAACGCGTAACGTGCTTTCGTTCTCAACGCACGTATCACCGTAATGCACAGGTATGTGCAAGAGATAAGAATGATTCACATAACATTCTCCAAGGTATCCTGGTTCTTCCCAGGGAGGTGTGGGACATTCCGGCCATATGTCGCGGTGCGGTACCGAACGCGCATGACATCTAACAGATATCGGCTTACAATTGTTAAGTTCGTTGCTCTCAGTAACATTATTGTTCGCATCTGCGCATATTCGGAAGGTTGCATCCACCCATTCACTTTCATTAGCGTAGCATGTAACGTTTATCACAACTCCTGAGTAAAATTCACCTGATGCAAGTGGAGGGACTTCCTGGTCATAGGGAAGCAGAGGCGTGACATCAACCCAAGCATCAGATGGTGACACACTTTCCAGAGTTATCCGCGTGATCGACCAGTTAGAGGCGTTTCCATTCCCTATGTTTCTCGTATAGTAATGTATCTGAGTCCAATTTCCACCAACAGAAGGCGCAGATACATTAGTAATAATGTAATCCGGGAGGTTTTCCACATGAATGGATACATCTACAGTGCCGTTTTCACCATCGCTACAGACAACGCTTTCGTTCTGATAAGTGACATGTAGAGTAACAGTATCAACCTCACCAAACCCGCTTTTGCAAACATCTGTTGTTATGGTAACTCTGGTCCCCGCTGGAACAGGTATACGCACGGGTGATGTTGAATATGTAAACCCGTCGCAGTTTGCACCGTCACAGGATGCAGATACCACAGTAACATCCAGTGATGAGGGCGAGACGGTCACATCCGTTACAACCGCATCCGCACCACCGTTATTGATAACGGTCACATTAATATCATGAATACATCCAGACGTGTCAAAACTCGGATCAGCCACACTCACACCAGGAACCTGCACGTTGATATGCAGGTCACGAATCGTGATATGAAACTCTTCGGTAGCATGAATATTATGTGACAGATCTTTCTTGAAATACCAGTTTTCACATGAACTAGAATAGCCGCCTCTGGAAGGGTCATTACAGAACTCAACAACGAAATATCCATCCCCACAATTACCTACTCCCGAACCCATAGCTTCTCCTGCATACAACGCTCGAAGTTCTGAATACGATGCTTTGATCTTGTATGTTTTTCCATCATCAGAAGAATTAAAAGTAAAATCGTTATTCAACAGGTCCAGATAGGTATCAATGTTTTCAATTTCACTACCCGTATTCTCATCGATAAGACGAAGGTTGAAAGGAACATACAGAAACAGCCCCAACTTACCTTTTCCAGTAAACCCTTTGGTAGGGTCATCTGTCTGAGTGAAATACCGTGCCTGTACATCTGAGAAATCAGAAGAGAATCGACCCCCTACATTACATGAATCATGATATATAGACCAAAACCTTACCGGCCCCGGACACGTCCCATCAAAAAAAACATGCGTATCAGCATCGACTACTGCCCGAATTGTAGAACCACCACCGGAAACTGCACAATTCTCGGGATCAGGTATATAGTAATAAGGAAAGTTCATAGATTCCATGTTCACGTTAACAGAATCCGGAGTATACTCAACATGAACGGTGCCCGGACACATCTCGATATTATGCTCTTCAAAACTGCCGTTTAAAACGATCGCATCTGTAGAAATCCGATATCGCAATGGCATTGTAAATTCGTCTGATTGAATATATATATCATCACCCACAGCACAACAGGCAGGGTTATTATAATAATAAAGATATACCTCTGGAAGATAGACGCTTGTGCTAACTTCGTAGGAGTCTGAAGAATTAACAACCGTTACGGCTAGAAAGAAAAGAAAGAATAGATATTCAAACCTTTTCCCTTTCATTCAAAACCACCTCTTCAAGGTAATGGAGTTTCTTGGGACTTCTTCCTCCTAAAAACTCTACGTGGTGAAACAATGAACTCTAAACTCCAACTCTCTGTGTTGAAATCATAACCGAACCCTAACCCTGCCGTCCAGTTCGAAACACCCGGAATCGGCAGACCACCGAATATAATCTTTGCCTGTGAAACCTTCTTCGGATCCTTGAAATCATTAGAGTAGAGATGTATTCCAGTTTCAACTCCTTTCCTGGTTCTCCAGAACATACCCACTCCTCCGCGCACAGATATTTCCTTCTTATCCGGATCGTACCAAATCATCGGCATACCATATCCGCGGATATACTGCGAACCAACGCCTATTGTGCCACTGAACATAGGCGACCAATTCCCTTTCTCATCTCTGTAGAACTGTATCATCCACCCATCTATGCCAAACCATCCAGTCACCTTCTTTACAGCACCTAACGTTACAGAATAGTTGGAACCCATCTTAACTTCCAGGCTTAACTCATCCTCTTTAGATTCTACAACAGGTACTTGACGATAGAAGAACATCGCAGAATAGTTCCACCCTCCATGAGATACAACATCTGCACGTACAGAACCGTATGCCCCATGTAACTCATCTTTCATCGAATCTGCTATCTCTTTAAACTCTTCATCAGTAAGAATGACTACTTTGTTATAGGTAGTAGCACCTCCACCGATAGTAATGAGGAGGGCATTTATTCCTATCCCTTCACCCCATTTCTTCAATGACTCCGACGTAGCCATAAGGTCGAAACTGAATTTGCCACCTATCGTTTTCCCAGGCACATATTGGCAAATCATCGAAGACAACTGGTAACCTATAGTATCTGATAACAAACCTCCCTCGCCGAACAATCGCTCAACCGCTTCGTCTAGAGATATCCTCCCGTCAATCAAGTCATTAAGTACATCTTGAACTTCACTCCAAGTATGGCCACCCGCGTTCCCACGTTCCCACGCATCTTTAAATGTAGTCCCCTCAAGGTCTACGTTACCTAAGGCGTTTACAGCGTCTCTAAAACCTTGCTTATCGCGTCTTGCATAGGCAATTGTAAGTTCTTTCATGGCTGCCTTTATATCGTCAGTAACTGTTGGAAGATAGGTAGCTGTATGAGCTTCGAAAACTTTAGAACTTCCTTCACCGATTGCGGGTTGCACTGGAGGAACAGGCACTTCCATCGTTTGGTATCTTTTGTTCAGGTTTATCGTTGCGACCAACGTACGCTTACCGATTCTGCATCTGTCATACCCGTTGTTTGTAGGCGTAGCATACACTTTGTACGTTCCAGGACCGCCTTCGCGATACCACTCAGAGAGGTTGAATTTTTGTGTGAAATTCTCATCATCTTCCCCTGTCCAAACACCTGCCACTTCAATAGTCTTTCCATCAGGACTTACAATTTCATAGGTAAACCATGTGTTATACCCAGGTACAGTACCACTTTTTTTCTTTTCTTTACTTTTAAGTTCATAATCTACAGCAAACCCAAAGTTAATCTCTGCATATACGTTTTCCACAGGATTACCGTTCTTATCCACGTTTATGTTGTAATCACCTATGTCTACCAAGTCTTCAGTAGATGTGACTATCCCGCTTTTCTTTTCATCGACGTACAGCAACATATCCAGTGTAACCCAAGGAACTGTACCCAAGAATTTGAACTCAGGAATATAAACGCACTTAGAACCTGTTTTTTCCAGAGTTTCTATTATTTTGTCAACCTTCTTCTTGTGCCCTTCGTAACCTTTTTCTTTCGGATCATGACCTTTCATCAAGAACTCACGATATTCATCACGTTTAATCAGTAAACTGAAATCTCTTCCAATAACACCGATACCCATCTCACCTATTTCGTTAATTCTCTCTTCACTCACTCCCGCCTCTTGCAATTTTCTTTTCACGTCTTTCCAACCACCCTTCTTCTCTTTAGCCTTCTTTTTAGCTTTCTGTCCGCCGACCGCACCGAGTATTCCAACAAGAATGTACGGATGGGTACAAACATTTTCTATCTGCTCTTTAACTTCTTTATCAGTCAGGCCTTCTTTAATCATCAAGCTGTTAACCAGCGGCACGTAGTTATATTTATAGTTGCCTTTTTCATCTTGAACAACTATACCCTCCTCAATTAATGTTTGTAAACGTTCCTCATCTTCTATTGAACAATCATTGTTCATAATAAGCTCCACTAATAGATTCACAGCTTCCTCATGATGTTCGTCATCTTTATTGTAGAGGTAAGATTCAAAATTGCCGAAGCTCCATTCTTTCTCATCCAACATATCATACAACCTATGTAAAAGAACCATCTGCTGTCTGAACGCTTCGACATGAGTCTCAACATCGTAGTTTTTATTTGTCTTATGATGTTCCTCTGCTGCTTTTCTTGCTACATTATACATCTTTTCTACTGAACCCAACAACCACCAATGTTCTACATCGTGGTCTTTTTTTGCAATGTTATCCATCTTCGTCAAAACTTCAGGACCCAAAGAGAGTAAGGCAACCATCTGCACCCTATAATTCTTGCTTTCTGTAAATTTAGATCTAAATTCTACCTCCCTATCTTTGTTAATGAACTCCACAGCCAACCTTGTCTTAATAACATTTCCTTCTTCATCTGTTTCTTCGATGAAGACAGGTCTAAAGATATCGTGCCCAAAGAGAAGCTTTGAATCTTTAACAAGCGAATAGAATGCTTGGTCACAGTAATATTTTAGATAAAAATCAACTGTCATACCTTGACGCATATCGGCAGCACTTATCCTATGCCCTCCGCTTATGGTTATATTTCCACCGGACAATGGGGTTAACGGAGATTCCAATTCATGGAGACCGAACTTTTCCCAATATAGTTGTAAACGGAGTGCTTGATACCATGCTTTAAAGGATTCTGTGCGTGGGGATTCTAAACTGTAACGAAGATGGATATCAGTTTTGTGCAGGAACCCTTCACTGAATCCTAATAAAGACGGATTAAATGTAGCATTACCCATTATGAACTGTGTTATCCAGTAATCTGGATTATTTATCAAATCTTCGAGGTTATAGTACATTGTCTGTTCTGCCTGCTGTTGTTGTTCGGCCTGTTGTTGGACAGGTGTTGGAACTATCAGAGAAAGATTTCTCTTCTCCTCACCTTTGGTCTCAGCCTCGGCATATTTGAAACCGGTATCAACCATTTTGAGTACACCTCCTTTTTTTAACAAACATTCCTCCACATTTCCTCAACAAACGTTTATATAAAAACATATTCATTTTAAAAAGATACCGTTTTAAACAAAATGGTCGATTAACCTATCCATGAAGGGTGCGAACGAAAATAGGAAGGATATCGAGATAGAACGACTTATTTTAAAACATGCTTTGAAAAACGCTTACGATTACGGTGAGGCGAGGACAAAGGCCATCATCGGCAAGGTCGTTGCGGAAAACCCGGAACTTAAGAAGGATATGAAAACCCTGATGAAACTGATAGAGCAAACTGTCAACAGGGTAAACAGTATGAGCAGGGAAGAGATCGAATCCGCCATGGAACGGTTCGAATACGTAGAGAAGACAGAGAAACCTATGGAAGAAAGGATCCGCGAATCCGTACCGAACGCGACGGAGGGTAAAGTGGTAACGAGGATACCACCGGAACCGAACGCAGCGGCTTTACACATCGGACACGCAAAAGCGATGTGGTTGGACAGGCTCGTAGCCGACCTGTTCAGAGGCAGATGCATTCTTCGATGGGACGACACAAACCCCGAATCCGAGAGAAGCGAATACGTGTCGGCGATAAAGGAGGACCTGAAATCCCTAGGTATAACATGGGACGATGAGGTATATACATCAGATTACATAGAACTGATGTACAGGTTATGCGAGAAACTGATAAGGGACGGTCACGGATACGTTTGCACATGTCCCCCAGACAGGATCCATGAGAACCGTAAGAAAGGTATAGAATGTTCATGCAGGTCAAGACCTGTTGAAGAAAACCTGCGACTGTGGAACGATATGCTGGAAGGAAGGATAGGACCTGGCAAAGCAATAGTTCGGATGAAGGGTGACATGAAATCAAAGAATACGGCGATGCGGGACCCAACATTGTTCAGGATCATCGACACGGAAAAAACGCCTCATTTCCGTCACGGCAGAAAATACCGGGTCTGGCCCACCTACGACTTTTCATCGGCGGTGATGGATTCGCCGGACACGTTGGGAATAACACATCCCATAAGGAGTAAGGAGTACGAGTTGAGGAACGAGCCGTATTTCAAACTGATGGAATTTTTAGGGTTATCCAGACCGACGTTGATCACCATATCGCGTCTCGAGATACCCGGTTATCCGGTAAGCAAACGTCTGATAAAACCGTTGGTCGAAGAGGGCAAGGTCTGGGGATGGGACGACCCACGTCTGTTGACGGTCAAAGGTTTGTTGAGAAGGGGGATACAACCGGAAGCGATAAAGAGGTTTGTCTTAAGGTTCGGGATATCGACGGTTGAAAGCAGACCAGACCTGAGCCTGTTGTTCGCAGAGAACCGTAAACTCGTCGACCCGGTGGCACCGCGGAGGTTCTTTGTAAACGAACCGGTCGTGCTCGTTGTTGAAGATGCAGAACCGCAGACAATATCGTTACCCAACCATCCTACAAACGGTTCGTTGGGTGTCCGTGAACTGACCGTCGGTAACAGGTTCTATATACCTGACGAACGGTTGGGTCCTGGTAGGACGGTCAGATTGAAAGGATTGTTCAATGTAAAGATAGTTGAGATGGACGAAGAGAAAAAGGAGGTTAAAGGAACCGTTGCGGGCAAAGAACCGGTCAAAGGAGTCGGGATTCTGCAATGGGTTTCCGTAGAAGATGCGCTACCGTGCAAGGTGTACATCCCGGGCAAACTGTTCGATGATAAAGGGCGGTTCGTAGAAGACAGTATGAAAGAGGATGAAGGTTACACGGAAAGCGCAACAGTGGATGCGTTAGACAGGGTAGTACAGTTTGAAAGGTACGGGTTTGTAAGGATAGACAAGGTTGAGAACGGTAGGGTCACCGCCGTATTCACCCATGAATGATGCGCCGGAACGTGGAAGGGATTACATTTATAAATATGTTGCAATAATTAAAATTTCATGATGAAACGACAAAAGAAACGTATCTGCGATAAAAGGGAACAGAAAAGAACCGGACCGTTCTATGACAAGGTTGTCCACGATGATATTAAAACAGTGCACATAGAAAAATCCATCGAACATCTGAAAGAGGTACTCAAACAAAGGGGACTGCTCAGAACAAGAATGGAACAGGAAAGTTTAGAGCATCTCATCAACGGTTTTAGGTCGGTTTTTAACGACACGGACTTCCTCCGCGCTGTTGAAGAGGTCACCTATTTCTTGGAGAAGAGAAAGGATATCAGGTCCAGCACCTTTATCAACCTGCTAAGGGTACTACGCAACGAAAGCGAAAGAAAATTCGAGAACGGGTTGGCGAGTCTTTCGTACATCCACGAACTTCCTGAAAAGGACGGATGGTTATCCGAGCTACTCGAAGCAGTGTTAAAGTTTCAGAGAAGGAACGGTCTCGGACTGTTCTACGCTTCATCGTTCCTTGCAGAACTGAAAAAGTTCGGTAACGAATTTGCGGCTGCGCAAACAGTTACGCAGATGTTGAAGACGTCAGACATGGAAGAGGTGGAGAAGGCCTACGACATCATATCCGCACTCGACTCCGATAGACATAAGTATATCGGAGACGTGCTCTCTGTATTCAGGGATATACCTTTCTCCATCGATAACCTGAAAAAACTCATAAGGGTATCCGAAACACTACCGGGCATCTATGATTGCATAAGTTTCATGGACCTTATGAGAATGGCCAAAGACAAGCAGAAGATGTTAGACCTGATCTACGACAAAGCATACATTGGACCGAGTTTAAAGATGGTGTACTTTGATAATCCGGGTATTCCGCCGGAAGATATTCTGGAAAGGTTTATCGATTCTGGTAAAGAATTCCTGTTGATAAACAGCGTAACTCAGTTCGAAAAAGCCATCGAAGCGCATCCAGACGTATTGGACAGGGAAACGATAAAACGAATCAGACAGGCACTCGAGGTTGTGAGGGAGTCGCAGGTCGGGAGACTGATGTTGTTGTGCAAAAGACACGGAGAAGTGATCAAGAGATACAAACGGATACCGTTACCTTGGTTTCTCGTACTGAACAGATACGGGGTGATGAATGAAGACCTGACACTTTTGGACAACCTACTCAGCAAACGCAACCTGACCAACTACTCACTGATTAAGGAATACATGTTCATAATGAAAGCGATACTGAAGACCAACAAACATCTGTTCTTCGATATCATGAGTATGAAAGGCAAAGATATAACCTTCCTGGAAAGGGTAGGTGTTCTATCGTTGTACGGTGTGAAGATAAACCGACAGACGTTGAAAAGTAGCCGGTTTGACGAATACATTGCCAAACATGTGTTAGAACTGTTCGTGAAGGTGTTCAGATTGAACAACAGCGAACGGAGCAAATTCTACAAACAAAAGGAAAGATGGCTCGACAGGAACACCGTTGTAGCATTCCTATTACTGAACCACAGTTTTGACCAGGACCTACGGGTCTATTGGAGGAAGGTTGTAAAAGAGGTTGTGAACGGCAGGTTCGATGAATGGAAAGTGAAACATAAGAATTCGGCAGAAGTTAGAAAGGTGTTGGGAAAATACGGGTTCAAGGTTTGGAACGAGGGATGGAACGAAGAAACGGTATATTTGGAAGCTGAGAAAAGAAGGGCGGTCACGAACATGATGAAAGGTGTTGTCACGGTTCTCATACAGGAACAATCCGAACGCGTGCGGGAGTTCGTTAGAGCGTGTTTGGAAGGAGATTACAAAAAGATAACGAGAATGATTGAACGGGGTAAATTGAAAAACCATCTCGACAGAATAGTCTATGAGGAACTGACCGAAGTTTGGAAGAGGATGCAGAGAAGGATTATACATATCCCCACGCAGATCAGAATTGTCACACTTACCGACCCGTTAGAGATCATACATATCGGAGTCAAACCGGTTTTCACATGTCAGAACTGGAAGGTTCCGACGTCACTATCACAGGGTATATTCTCGTACATTGCCGATAACAACAAACGTATCATAGCCGTCAAAAACTCCGCCGGCACGATACTTTTCAGAGTGGTGGTACGTCTTGAAACGTACAACAACGAATCACCCTTACTGATAATCGAACCTGTCTACGGAGAATCGAGGTTCCTCCATCTATCCAAATACCTGGCGGAATACATCATCAAGTTTGCTATGAAACTTAAACGCGCCTGGGGACGCAATGTTTACATCGCTACCGGGAGCATTCATCCACCGTCCGGGAGTAAATGGATAAACAGAGAACTTGAACTACTGGCCAAGAAATACGGACTCGAACATTCCAATGTAGAGGTTCTGAAGACGGTCGGGCTCGAAACATTGACCAACGCGGATTACTCGGACACGGTGTTAGAAAACGTACAGAGCAGGAAAAAGGAGATCGGGCTCTACGACGTCCTCCTTGTGAAGGTATAGTATATCAGCGAACCCAGAACCAGTACAATGACACCGTAGGTCAGCACGGGCAGGTAATTAGGACGGTTACGCGAAGCCCTGAGAACGAGGACTCCTTCTTTTGACAGCCCGGTGCATATTATCTTATAACTGATTATCCCGTAAACGGATCCGTCGATGGGGATACTCGCGTTGTCATAAAAGGTTGAGTACGGTTCAAGCAACACGATACGTCTTTTGCTCCACTTCGTATCCAAAGGAAGTACTACTTGTATTGACAGTGGGACGACCGAACTCTGACCGTTCCTGACAGTGAGGTACAACGTGTTAGGACGAACCAAACTCAGGTTAACCTCTGGACGGATATCGAAATTCTTAACCTCAAACACATCGACATGAAAACTCGTGTTGAACGATTCGTTCATAGGAGTATCTGTCTTGACGATTACCGTATCTGCCAAACTGTCCGGCTCGGGCTGATGCGCTATCCGAATATGATAGGCGGACAGGTACAACACCTCGTTCGTGGTCGGGTCAACGGGTATCCACATACCGCTCTCTTTATCGTACACTTCAACCCATGCATGCGGCATCCATCTATCCTCCGAATACACGTAACCGATAACCATTCTGTTTCTCAACCCTTCGGCGTTCAACAGAGCCATCAACAGCACTGCATAATCTCTACATGTGCCGTAACCGCGTTCGTAGACCTGCGATGCGTTGACCGGCGGGTCATGATTGCTGACATAGGTCATCCTCGAATACACAAAATTTGAATAGTTTACCAGAGTGGATATCAGACCGTTACCGCGGATGTCGTCTGCGATGCGATAGAGTTCCGAACCCGGTTTAGTGAAACAGGTGCCGTTCGAAACACACGGTTGCGAACCAAGGTAATACAGGGACGGGTCGCGGTAGATTTTGTACACCGAATAGTTTATCACCACATCGCTGACCAACCTGACCGTAACGTTCGTTGAGTTCTCCAGAGGGGTGATGTTAAACGTGTAGACCACGTTACCGAAATCGTCTAAAGATTCTTTATACGGATAATTCGAGGTCGTGTTCAAAACATGTTGAGAGAGCGTGTTAGACAACGGGTACACGGTGAGTATGATCCGCGTGTCCGGCGGATATGTAGTGTTGGTGGAAACCGTCCAGGTTTGGGTAACCCTTGCGCGTACGAATCCTACCTCTGAAGGTTCTGAAGGCAGTAGTTCTCCGTAAGAAACAGTCATGATTAGAATCAGGATGACCGTTGTGAGGGTAAACTGTTTCGGTACCGAACCCATCCATCATACCTCATCGCTCGCAGTCGAAAGAACAGAAAAACGGATGCCGCGGGCCGGATTTTCACGTTTCGCCATTCAACGGACGTTTTGAACCGGCGACACCTCGGTCTTCAGCCGAGTGCTCTCCCAGACTGAGCTACCGCGGCACCAGTTTCTATATTTAACCCAACAACAGATATTAAAAAGTTTCTGTGCATCTTTTCGGAAAGTGCAATTCTGTAAATAACTCAGATTAACTCGATGTAGAAGAATTATGTTTTCTGCCGAACTATCTACGAACCCCATCTTATTATTCTCGTATCCCGTAGGACTGCATGAATAAAATCATAATTGTATTTTGTATTTCTTATCGGTATAGTATTGATTTTAGAGTAATCGTAATCTAAACTAAAGAATATCATACGTAAACATATGGCACATCTCTTCCACCACACTATTTGCGGATGCGGTCCATACCCTGTTTATGCGGTCGATTATCTTGTCACTCGCACAGGAGAGGTTAAGGAAATCTCTAGGCAGAAGATATACGAAGACCCGACTGATAGGATGTGCGTAGATCGAATTTTCCGATAGATATTGAACGATCTCTGCAAAAATTCGTTTGGACCGGGAAAGAAAAGGTTCAACGTTTGAGATAGGTGCCGTCGGGCATAAGATAATCCGAATGCGGGATACCCTTTTCCTCCAACTGGTACCGTCTACATCTGGTAAAATCTCCTTCGCAATACCTCCTCCGCCACTCCAGAGATATTTTACCCTCTGCTTCGAACCTTCTCAAAGGACACACATCGAACCATTTGCATCTCATCGCATTCACCTGTCTATCGTTCCAGTTCCATTGTAACCGACCAAAACTTTTAAAACATCAACCTCTTTCTTTTAAACCATGAAACTGTTGAAATATTCAGTAGATTCGTACAAGAGCAACTTCAGACTCATCCTGCTGTTCTCGTTACCCTTTCTCGTAGCATTCATGATACCGATACTGATACCTCTGCCCACCTATCCGGCTGTCGGAGGGATATACCTTCGGACAGGCAGTTTACCGGCAATCACCATGCTCGATGCTGGGATAATGATACTTGCCTATTTGGCAGCCCTTTACCTGGTATCCTTTGCTATTGTTAACATCAACATAGTCATAAAATCCCAGCGTACAACTCTGAACATCAGAAAAGAGGTTTTAAAGAGTATCTCATCGACCGCGTTGAACGTATTCCTCCTCTACATACTGTTCACATTGTCACTTCTTCTCATTCAACTGATCACATACACGGTTCCGCACAGGGAACTGATCGCCTCTGTACTGAACATGTTGGTCTCGATACCTTTCTTCTACGCTCCCGCAGCAATGGTCATAGACGAGTTACCCGTGGAACGTGCACTCAAGGAATCAGTATCGCAGGTTATCAAAAAACCCGAGTTCTTCGGTTTGTGGACGGTGTTGGGTCTGCTACTGGTTTCGTTGGCAGAGGTGTGCTGCGACACAATCTTCGGATCACCTATGAACGCGTACGTCTCAATATTCATCAATTCGGTAATAATACTGCCCTTCATGATAGTCATGCAGACACAGATGTACCTTGCCAAATATCCTATACTGAGTTAAAGGTGCGTTTCAATGAGACAACCGGCGGTCGCAGGAACGTTCTACCCGTTCGACAGGGAGGACCTTTTACGGATGATAGACAGGATGATAGATAGGGCGACCGTTAGACAGTATCCGACGTTCGGTTTCGTTTCACCGCATGCGGGTTACATATACTCCGGGTGGACCGCTGCCTACGGATACAAATCAGCCGTAAACATCGAAGATGTGGAAACGGTTATCCTGATAGGCCCGAATCACACTGGGATGGGTTGGCCGGTTGCCGTTTCATCGGATACATGGGTCACACCGTTAGGAAAACTCGACCCGGACACAGCGTTTATCAAAGAGATTGTAGATGATACAATAAGGATTGATGAAACGGCGCACAGGTACGAACATTCAATAGAGGTGCAACTCCCGTTTCTCCAGAGGTTCAATCCGGACGTTCGGATCGTACCGATCGTTATGATGGATCAAACGATGCCGATAGCATTGCATCTTGCGGAACGCATCGTGAACACGGTCGGCAAAGAGCACGACAGATACATGGTGATAGCGAGTTCGGACCTGTCCCATTACGTGCCCGGCCCGGTCGAAAAAGAAAAGGATACAAAATTCTTGGAAAAGATCACATCTTTAGATATTGAAGGCATGTATCAAACACTCAGAAGGGAAAACGTTTCGGCATGCGGTTACGGTCCGATAGCGGTTCTGATGAAGTACGCGAAGGTGTACGGTTGCGGGAAAGGAATAGTTTTGCATCATTCAAACTCCGGTGATGTAACGGGCGATTATTCGAGTGTTGTCGGATACGCCTCAGTAACCATGCCTAAGGAGGGATAGAGGATGGTCGGAAGAAGAGGTAGGAGAAGTCTGATAGAGAAGAGAAAATATGCCCATATCAAACTTGTTAGGACAAAGAACGTTGAGTTCGATGTTAAAAGGACCGGGTTCGAAGACATAGATTTTATCCATAACGCGTTACCGGAACTGAACCTCGAAGATGTCGACATGCACACCGAAATGTTCGGTAAACGTATGGAAGCACCGATCATCATCGAAGCGATCACTGGCGGGTTTGACCGTGCAAAGGACATAAACAAAAGATTGGCAAAGGCGGCTCAAGAACATGGGATAGCCATGGGTCTCGGGTCGATGCGTGCAATGATAGAAAAACCGGACCTCGGTTACACGTTCAAGGTGAGAGATGTTGCACCCGACATCCCGTTGATAGGCAACATAGGTATTGCACAGGCCATAACTATGGAGAGCGAGAGGGTCGACGATGCATTGAAAGAGGTCGATGCAGATGCGTTGGCTATCCATCTCAACCCTGCACAGGAGGTCATACAACCGGAAGGTGACAGAGAATTCAGGGGCGGTGAGGAAGCGATAGAACGTCTTGCAAAAGAACTCAGCGTACCCGTTATCGTGAAAGAGGTGGGTAGCGGGTTGAGCGATGATGTGGCTAAGAGGGTTAAACGGTTAGGTGTTAAGATGCTGGATACCGGAGGCGCAGGAGGTACGTCCTGGACCAAGATCGAATACTATAGAAACCGCGCCTCTGTACCTGGTTTTGAAGAATGGGGGATACCGACAGTGTTAAGCGTGCTGATGTGTTCACGGTACCTTCCCACGATCGCCAGCGGTGGGGTACGTTCAGGGATAGATGTTGCAAAGGCCATCGCACTAGGTGCAAGGTATGCGGGTGCGGCGTTACCGTTCGTCCGTGCAAAGGACCCAGGTAAACTTGTCGAGATATGGAAATCACAGCTCAGAACCGTCATGCTACTTACAGGTAGTGCAACGCTTAAACAACTCGATAAATCCAAGATAATGGTTTACGGAAGAACGGCTGAATTGTTAAGATACGCTATCATGTGAAAACCAGTAGTACAAAGTACGTTTACTGACACCCAACCTCTCCGCTATCTGTGTTACTGGGACACCCTTCTTCCGGAGTTTAAGTGCCTGACGTATCACTTCTGTCGGATATTTGTAAGGGCGACCGCGGGGTACCTTTTTAACTACAACCCTGACATTCATACTCTTGAGCGACCTAACAACGGATCGCGGTATAGTTCTCATGACCCCTTCCGTAACGTACAACGTACGCAGCGATGTGTTGTTCAGTAGGAATGCCAACAGATAGACACTCGGTTTAATCTTGAGAAAAACCTCTCTCTCGTGAGGATGTCTGCGTATCAGGTTCATGATCGTCTTTCTATCACCTTTCAGAATGAGCATGTCCAACACCCTGCGCGTGCCTACGATTCTTTCAACCGTTTAATAAACTCTGAACCGCGTCCCTCGATCACACTGTGAACCACGTCCATACCGGACATTATATCGTCTACCGACACATCCAACAGTGATGCCAGTAAATCGATCTTCTCAGGATAACGTAATCCTAAGTAACCTGGACCGAACGAACCCGGCACACGCATCTTACTTTCATGGGCGACCTTCTCAGCAACGGTTTTACCGAGGTCTTGGAGATGTACCATCCTACCGTACTCGTCCAACATGATCAGTTGGTCGGCGGTGGGGTTGATGGCTAACGAAGGTATACCGCCGTTGTCCGATTCCCTTGCCGACCCTGTCTTAAGAATATAATGTTTGAGCAACGGCAGGGACAACGCACGAAGAGCGGTTCCTGTTGCAGACGTCTTACGCATTCGGTTCCTGAGATTAATCTCGCGAACGATTGCCGGGTCGAGCCGGTATCTTCCAGGGTCCTCTCTGAACGGGTTGTCAGCAGGCATATCGACAGGGTCCTCTCTAAGAAATCCTTCCTCGACCAAAACCGGTACTACATGCCCGAAAAGTTCATCATCGGTTACAACTACATCTTCTACGAATCCGTGCTCCCTAAGTATCCGGTTGTACATGGACAAACGTTCCGACGGATCAGGCAGGTCGACTTTGTTGTACGCAAAAGATGTAACAGCGGTTGCCAACGCTACACGGACCGATGCGTCGGTGATCAAAGGTTTAGGTACTACTTTTCTCGTGGATATTATCCGAATGTTGTCACCGTACTGCGTCTTAGCACGGTTGACGGCGTCTTCACCCAACATGTTCAGTCGCACCGTTTCCCTTCTCACCCCCTGATCCGTACGCTGTTCAAAGGTGAGCAGAACATACGGTTGTCTTCTGCCTTTCAACCATTTGTTGACGGTGTAATACGCATCCACTGCAGATAGAGGTAACCTGAGGAGTTGCGATACATAGTTCCCATCGACGGGAAGATGCTGTTTAAGTTCGTCATCGAAAATGCTGTTGAGTAGATAATGGGAAGCCAACGCAACACGTGTCCTCCTCAGGGTCATCTTCTTTAAGAACGCTTCGTATTTGAGGATACCGAACTGTTTCTTGATATCCAGAAGGTCGTCGCGTTCCAGTTCCGATGCAAGTTTACGTAAAGAGATCATCGGCAGATAAGGTACGTCAAACCCGTAACGAACCATCTTCTCTTTAAACTCGTTAAGTTGACGGATGTGAGCATCCAGGTTCTCTTTTGCAGAATCGATAGTTATGCCGTCCATGAATTCGTTGGCCTGTGCGATCAACCTGTTAGAATACATAATGATAGATAATGTCAGAACTTGTTTATAACACTTTTCATATACTGCTGAGAAAGAAGTTTTAAAAATAGAACATACTATATATGTCTTGTAGAACTATGAAATCGCAAGAAATTCCATCACTCAGCAAACTAAAAAAGATAAAACTTGACGATTTGGATGATGAGATAAAAGAGAGACTGTACTCTTATTGTGAGACATTGGATGACAGGTTATATCCTGAATCTACAAAAATGATTAAAGGCAAGTATAAAACGCTTTATGTTTTCGGCAAGATGGTTAAGAGAATGGAACCTAAGAGCGAACATAGGAAAAAAGGAGAACTGCTTATATTCATGGCTGTTGAAAGGACTACTAAGCAAAAGACTAAGGATGAAGAAAAGAAAACTGAGATAAGAGAGACAAAAAAAGAGAAAAGGGGAGGAGCCAAGACCGAATTCTTAAAATACAAGGAGGAAGGAGAGACCAAGATAGATAGGATAGTAAGGGAAGAGATAGAGATCTATAGATTAAGAAAGAGGATAAAGAGTTTGAAGAAAAGATTTAATAGAGATGAGATTAAACTCATAAACAAACTTGTTTCTGAATTGTCTGAAAAATTAGATTTTAACATCTCTCAGGAACTAA